>NZ_JAGMUE010000367.1:4007-17583 GCF_019049165.1 Streptomyces sp. AC627_RSS907 | reverse complement strand
GCGGAGACGTCCTTGAGGAAGTCGGGGACACGCGTCCGCGCCGTCGTGGTGTTCGGCTGGGAGCCGTCGGTGTTCTCGTCGGCGGCGTTGTCGTCGTTCTCGTTGACGTTGGCGGTGGTGGTGGTGGTGTCGTTGGCGGTGGTGGTGGTGTCGTGGGCGTGGGCGTCGGCATCGCTGTTGCCGGCCGGGGCCGAGCCGCCGAGTTCCGTCAGCTCGATGTCGTGGGAGGCCGTCTCCGGCACGGACTCGGATGCCGAGGCGGGCGTGGGTGAGCTCGTCGTCATGGTGATGACGGGCTCGGCCGGCGTGCCGGAGCCCTGGTGCGCAGTCGGTCCCGCGGGAGTCTGGGCGCTGAAATGGGGCATCCCCGTGGAGGGGCCGGGAAGGGGCGTACTCGATTCCGTGGGCCGAGGGGCGAAGGACTTCTGCACGGGCGGCGTGCCCGGCCCGTTCCCGGACACGGGCGGTGCGGGCGTCCGGGACGCCGGCTGGGTCTGCGGCTGGGGAGTCGTCTGCGGCTGGGCCTGGGACGTGGCCGGCGTCTGCGAGGGGGGCGTGACCTGCGCCTGTACCTGGGGCGTCGTCTGCGTCTGCGTCTGCGTCTGCGTCTGCGTCACTATCGGCGAAGGCGTCGGGGGCGCCGCCTGCTCCGGGGAGTTCGCGGAATCCGTGGAGCCCGCGGAGTTCGTCGGGCCCGTGGAGTCCAAGGAGTCCATGGAGTTCGTCGGGCTCGCGGAGTCCGTGGACGTCGGCGGCATCGTGGTCGCCGTGGGCGCCGGCGGCTCCGGCTCCGGCCCGGCACCGGCTCCCCCGGCCGGCTGCACGGCCGGGGTGGCATCCATGCCCCGTCCGAGCGGCGCCGAGGAGTCGTTCGGCGTGATCTTCGGCCCGTACTCACCCGGCATCGTGTCCAGGGTGTCGAATTTCGAGTGGACGTCCTTGAGGAAACCGGCGATCGGCGAGTCCGACTGGGCGAGGAGGGGGTGCACGATCGTGTGCCGTATCGCATGGCCGAACGCGGTCGGCACGACACCCGAGACGAAGGTCTGCCAGCTGGTGGTGAACTCTCCCTGGGTCATCAGGTTGTACGTGCCCTCGGCCAGGTTCTGGGCACCCGCCTCGACCAGTGCCGACGTCCCGTACAGGCCCGCCGCGTAACCGAACTTCTGCGTCCTGGTCAGCGTCTCGGACATCGTCTTCGAGCTGAGGGACTTCGCCACGTCCCCGGTGATGGTGTGCGACAACGTCTTCAGGGCCGCCGCGTCGACCTGGCCGCCCACGCTCTTCGCCAGGTCCTTGGCGATCTTCTCGGACACCTGGTCCACGGACGCCGCCGTCGACCAGTGCTTGTTGAGGGAGCTCGCCCAGGTCGTGCCGACGTTCCGCGCCGCGTCCCCCGACAGCCCGTTGAACCCGTGCTTGGCGAAGGCGTTGCCGACCTTGTCGACGAAGCCGTCGGAGACCAGCTTTCCGGTGCTCTTGTTGAGGTTCTTCGCCAGTTCCCCGTCGGCCCCGCCGAGGATGTTGCCGAGCGTGTGCGCCAGCCCCTTGTTCGCGCCGGTCTTCCCGGCCAGCGTGTCGAGGTGACTGCCGATCTGCGTGCCCAGCCACTTGGCCGCGTCACTGCCGACGAGCTTGCCGATCTGCTTGCCGAGCGCGCCGCCGGCCAGGCTGAAGACACCGCCGAACACGCCTTGCACGGCACCGAATCCGAGCGCGCTCTTCGTCGCGTCCCAGTCCCAGTCGCCGCGGTTGCCCTGCTTCATCTGGATCAGCTGGACGGCCACGTCCATCGCCGCGCCCATCGTGACGCTGATGGCGGTGTGGATCAGGATGCTCTCGATCAGCGCCTTGATGACGGACTGGGCGACGACCTTGAGCGCGACCTCCGCGGCGGCCGCCGAGGCTTCGGCGGCCGCGTTGACTCCGGGTATCCACCACACCGCGGCCAGGAACGCCAGCTCGGCCATCAGCTGGATGACCTGGCCGAGGATCATCCACTTCGCGTACTCCGCCTGGGTGGCGGTGTCCCGGGCGATCCTGGCGAGGTTCTCGGCCTGAGCGGCACAGCCGGTCAGGATCGACTTCTCGCCGCCGCTCGCCAGGTAGTCGGCGTACTTGGCGAACTCCTCGGCGGCCTTGCCGGAGAAGTTCTCCTTGATGTGGTTCGTGGCACTGACGAGGTAGGTCTGCAGGTCCTCGAAGTTGCCGACCAGCGCGTCGTAGTGGTCGGCGGCCTCCCGCAGCAGGTCCTCGTTGATGGACGGCCACTTCTCGCCCGAGAAGACCATGAGCAGCGTCTGTGCCTCGGGGGACGGGGTCAGCACGGGCGCCGCCGCGTGGTGGTGCGCGTCACTGTTCCCCTCCGGCCGCCTTCCAGTGCTTGGCCAGCAACGCGGCCTGGTCCTCGGCGTCGCCGAAGATCTTCTTCACGTCCTGGCCGTTCTGACCAAGCTGGGTGATCAGGAGGTCCAGCATCTTCAGGGTGTCGGTGAGCGGCGGCATGCCCACCCCGATCTGCTCCAGGTACTGCTTCGACGACTCGTCCTCGCCGTCACCGCCGCCGCGCGTGTTGAGGTCGTTGACGGCGTCGAGGTTGGCGTGCCCCCCGGCCAGGGCACTGCCGAGGTCCTCGTAGCCGGCGAACCCCTGCCAGGTGGCGTCGCCGGCCTTCAGCTCGTTGCCGTCAGGCATCGTTCCCGCCTCCCCGGGGCGGCGGAGTCTGCCCGAGGTTCCTCGTCATCTCCCGGATCGGGGCGAGGAGTTCCTCGACGGGCGAGCCGGCCAGCATCGACCGGCGCATCTCGGCGCCCCTGCCGCGCAGCGGCTCGAACGCCTCGCGCGCGGCCTCGGCGCTCTCGGTCTGCGCCCTGCCGATCAGTTCCACCAGCGCCTTGCCGAGGCGCGCCGGGTCCATCCGGCGGTAGTCCTCGTTGTGGAACTTGATCTCCCGGACATCGCCCTGGGCGCCGACGGTGACGCTGATGGCGCGGTCCTTGGAACGCACGGTGGACGTGCGGGCGGCCAGTTCGCGCTGGACGGACGCGAGCTTCTCGGTGTGCTCGCGGACCTGCTGCTGCATCTCGTCGAACTGTTCCTGGAGCGTCGAGCCGAGGATCGACTCGAACTGCTCGCGCGCGGAACGGGGGCGCGGCGCGGAGCCGTCGCCCCGGACGCCGCTGTCGTTCTGCTCCGCCATCAGCCGATCACTCCCGTCGAGGTGCACTCCTGGGTGCCCCACGTCTCCTCGTCCTCGTCCAGGTAGCTCTTCCGCTCCCGGTGCTGCTCCTGCCCCGCCGGGGCCCCGCCGCCCGCGCCGGGCGGCGGCATCATCGGCGGAGAGGACGAGGTGCGCGGCCCGCTGCCGGTCCCCTCGGTGACCCTGACGCCGGGCTCGGCCGATGCGGTCCGGACCCGGCCGGCCGGTGGTTCGGCACCGACGGGGCCCTTGCCGTTCTTGCCGAACGCGTACTCGGAGTGCGTCCCGTCGGGGTTGCGGACCTTGAACACGCCCTTGCCCTGCTGCGTACCGCCCTCGCCGTTGCCACGGGGAGTGGGGTGCTCGCTGGTCAGCCGGGAGGTCTCACGGAGACGTGCCAGCGTCTTCTCGTTGTCGCGCCGCTGCTGCTCGGCGCGCCGCTGTGCCTCTTCCTGCTGCTTGAGCCGTTCCTGGTACGCCTTCTGCTGCGCCTCGGCCTCGCGGCGCAGCATCTCCTGCTGCTTCTGCTGTTGCTGCTGTTGCTGGAAGGCGCCGGGCGGGGCCTTGTAGACCGAGCCGTCGGGGTTCTTGAGCGTCTTGCCGTCCGGACCGGTGACGGTGCCGTTCTTGTTGACCGTGGAGCCGGGCGGGAGGTGCGACAGGCCACCGCCGGAACCGAACACCCCCGGGCCGGTGGCGTCCTCGTCGGTGCCGCTGCCGGTGCTGATGTTCCCGAGGCCGGTGTTGCCGGTGTTCGTGCTCCCGCCGCCGGTGATGCCCTTGGTGTCGAAGACTCCCGGGCCTTCGGTGTTCAGGTTCTTCAGCTGGTTCTCCAGCGCCGTGCCGGTGCCCTCGCCTCCGGAGCCGTTCTGCTCGAAGGACTCGCCACCGCCGCTGAACTTCCCCTCGCTGTCGCCGCCCGGGAGCTGGTTCCCGTCGCCGATCCCGTCGGTGCCGAGGGCCTTCTTCGTCGGGTCGCCCGGGCCGCCCTGGGGGTTCTTCAGCCCGTTGAGCAGTGTGGCGATGGCGTCGGCCGTCGGATTCTTGCCGTCGGCCAGGTCAGGGCCACCCTGGCCGGTGCCGGCGGGAGCGTTCCAGGTCGGCTTGTAGAGGGGGCGGATGGCCGTGGCGGCCTTGGAGTAGGCCTCGTTGATCGCGTTCGCGGCGGTGGAGGCGGGCCCGTCGAGGCTGGCGCCGACCTGGTCGAGCCAACGCAGCTTGGCCTTCGCCTCGAACGCCGCCCAGAATCCCGGCGTGTTCGGGTCGCCGAGCGTCTTCGTCGTCAGCCAGCCGTCGTTGAACGTGTAGGCGCCCTCGGCGAACTCCTCGTGGAACAGGTCGCTCAGGATCTGGGCGGGCCAGGCGTTGTGTTCCGTGCCGTACGCGAACATCACGTGGTACAGGTTCTGCAACCGCTCCATCGCCGTGGTCCGGGCGTCGTCGATCTCCGTGGAGAAGTCACTCGGGTTGATCATCTGCGTGTGCAGACCGGCGAACTGGTTCGCGACGCCGATGAGCATGCTGCGGAACTGCCCCGCCGCGGTGCCCTGCATCTCGGACTCGGGAACGTCGATCTTCTCGGCCCAGCCCTTGAGCTTCTGGAAGCAGGCGTCCAGGAACTGCTGGACACCTTTGACCGTGTTGCTGGCGTCGTCGAAGCTGAGCAGGGCGAAGACGGAGTTGCCGGACTCGGACAGCGCCTGGGCCAGGAGGTCCCTGGCCCCGAAGTGCCATTGGTGGAGCGGCTTGTCCTGGGGCAGTGGGTCCTTCAGGTCGGGACTGATGTTGAACCCGACCTGGTAGTTGTAGACGATCTGCCCGGGTTCGTACCACTTCTTGTACCAGCCGAACTCGAATCCCCCGGGCGCGCCGGCGCCCACGATGTCCCTCTCGACCTTGTGAGGGTTCACGTAGGAGTTGGCCACCCACTGCTGCTTGACGACCTCCATCCGGCTGACCGGAATGCCCTCCCGGTCGGAGAAGAGGCTGAGGGCCGTCTCCCAGTTCGTGCTCGCCATCCTGCCTTTCCCCTCCTGGCCCTGCCCAGCCGCCGTGTCGCCGTATCGCCGTATCGCCCAGTGATCAGTTGCCGAGGGGCGGCGACTGCCCGGTGGTCGGCTGCGTGGTGCCGCTGCCACCGCCGCTGAACATGGCCAGCGGACCCTTGAGGTCGTCCATCATCGACTGCAGAGCGATGTCGCTGGCGTCCTGCTCGCCCTGCTGGGTGATCTGATCGACGCTGATCAGGTTGTCGGAGAGCCTCAGCATCCCGCCCTTCAGCTCCTCCAGGAGCTTCACCATGTCCGTGGCGAAGTTCCTGAAGTCCTCCTGCAGGGTCTTCGCCGAGGTGATCGACGAGGACGTGTTGCCCGCGAGCAGGTTGTCGTACTCACCGGCGCCGCCCTGGCCGCCGTAGCCACGCAGCTTGTTGACGTACGAGTTGCCGTCGAGCTCCCCGAGGAACTGGGTGTTGATCTCGTTCCGTGCGAAGTTCTGCAGGTACTCCGACGAGATCTTGTAGGTGGCGGTGCCGCCGTCCTCAGCCACGACTCACCCCCGTCAGCTCGCCATGACCTTGGCACCCTGGCCGTCGTGCTCCTGATGGGTGCTGCCCATGTTGTTCAAGGTCTGGTGGCCCTGGTTGAACGCCTCGTCCATCCTGCTGATCGCGGCGTTGAGCTGCGTCTGGACCTCGATCCAGGTGTTGGCGCTGTCACCCTTGGCGTTCCTGGCGAGGTCCTGCACGCCCACGATCAGCTCCTCCAGCGCGTTGCGCATGTTCGCCGTGAGCTGCTGCATGTCGTTGGTGGCATCGGCGAGGCCATTCCAATTGATCTTGATGTTGCCGGACACTGCGTGCCCCTCTCCCGTACGACGGATGTGGCCGGATCAGCTGCGGTCCAGGAACCTGCTCAGTTGCGGTTGAGGACGTCGAGGATGCCGTCCGAGACCGCGCTGCTGTCGAACCCGCTCTTGGCGTGCTGGAGGGCGGCTTCCTCACCGGCGTCGAGCACCTGCTGCTGCTGGTTCAGCTTGTTCCAGACATCGTCGACGGAGCGCATCGCCTCGGTGTAACCCTGCTGCCATGCCACGAACTTCTGCCGGAAGATCTCCGCGGAGCCGGAGTCCGTGTAGTAGTTCGCCTCGACGTTGGACCTGATGCCCTCGGCCACCCCGCCGGCCTGCTTCATGAACCCGTAGTGCGTGTCCAGCGCGGTGACTGCCTTCCGCGCCGCTTCCGCGTCCTTGACGAGCTCGGACACCGCTGCCTCCCTCTGAGTCGGAACCCGGTGTGTACGGGGGGAGGCATGACTCAGCCGCCACGGAGCTCACCCCAACACCACGTGCACCAGTGAGATTAACTGTTCGATGATCACTTGTCGGTAGTCGCGGAGGGGAGTTCCTCGCCCTCTGCCTCTTCTTTACATTCCGGCGCCGCATTGTTCACCGATTCGTGGTGCTTTCCGGGGAACCTCCTCCCCGCTTTTGGCATCCGCGTCCGCTTTCGGTGTCCGCGTCCGTCTTTTCGCCCTTCGACACCGCGGACGGGTCCAGTACGGGACCGCTCGGAAGAAGGTTCAGCAGTCGGTCCGGCACGTCGACGGCCGCGCCCGCCGGATATCCGAGTTGCTTCAGCCCCGCGGCGGTGACCGGATAGGAGACGCCCGACTCCGTCACCAGGTACAGGGAGTCGCCCGTACCGGCCGACGAACGGGCCCGGACCAGTGTGCCGGTTCCCGGGCGCACCCACGTCCGGTCCACCGGGACGCACGGCGCCGTCACCCCCGGCTGGGCGGTGGGCGCCGAGCCGGGCACCTCGGCCGCCGGGACCAGGGCCACCGTCGTCGTGTGCCCCTCGGCGGACGGCGCCACCCGGGCGCAGACCTGCTCCTGCGCCGGGTCCACCGTCGCCACCTCCGGCACCGAGTCGGGCAGCCCGGCCGCCAGCTGCTGCGACGCCGACGCGGGGGCCTGATGGGCCGCCAGGTCCGCGGGGCCGATGGGCCGTTCCACCACGGAACGACCGTCGTACGCCTGGTCCTGGGTGCGCGGATCGCCGAGCAGCAGGCGCCTGGCCAGCCCGGTCAGCGGCGCCAGCCCGTCCGTGCGCAGCACGTAGTGCTGGCCCCCGGCCGAGAACAGCTGCCCGACGCGTGTGGCACCGCCGGCGAGCTCCGGGCCGGGGCGGCCCCGCCCGGCGATCACCGGCGGGGCCAGCCCCGGTCCGGCGTCCAGCGCCGTCAGGAACGACGCGCTCACCGGTACGGGCGTCACGCCCGCCCAGCCCAGCGCCGCCACCGTCCCGTGCGTGGTGTCGACCGGGAACCGGCGCCCGTTCCACACCAGTTGCCGCCCCTCCCCCGGTGCCGTCACCAGCACGCCGCGGTCGGAGCCGAGCCCGTCCCCGGCTTCCTTCGGCCCCGCCACGACCACGCTGGTGAGCGGCCTCGTACCACCCGCCGCGTCGGCCGGCCGTACTCCGGCGCACACCGCCCACGTCGCGGGGCCGGGCGCGGCCGGCAAGCCGTCCGGGGCGCCCACGATCCCGATGGGGGCGCCGCGCGGCGCGTCCTCGAGCGACTGCGCCACGGCCTGTTCCACGGTCATCCGGTTCCCGGCCACCAGCCGTGCGGACGCCTCGTTGAGCACCGGGTGGAGCGTCCCGCCGACGTTCAGGTAGCGGGCGCCGGTGTCCTTCACCACGACCAGTGCGCCCGGTGTCCGCCAGGACGTCCCGCCGCCCGGTCTGATCAGCCCGTACAGCACCGTCACCACGCAGGCCAGCACCACCAGGAGCGCGCCCCACCGCAGGCCGCGCCAGGTCCGCGCGGTCGGTGTATCCGGCGAGTCGGGGTCGTCCCTCAACAGGCCGCTGGCCAGCCTGCCCATCACGTAGAGGTGCGCCTGCACCTGGTCCTTGCGCGACTGCACCACCATCAGCGCGTCACCCCCGGATTCCGCGCAGGGCGCCGAACACCCCGGCGAGCAGCACCGCGAGCGGCAGCAGCATCAGCGCGCAGAGGGTGTGCAGGATGTCGGCGAACCGGCCCCAGTAGGGTACGAGGCGCCGGCCCGGCACCGTCCACGCGGCGATCGCGGTGACCGCGGCGAGGACGGCGACGGCGACGGCGACCTCCAGCCGCTCCGGCAGCCCCAGGTCCGTCGCGCGCACCACGGCCGCCAGGGCGATGCCGTACGCCCCGGGGACCGCCATCGCGAGTCGGTGCCACACCGCACCGACCACCCTGACGTGCAGCAACAGCAGCGTGCTCAGCACCACGGCGAGCAGCGGGGGCGTCCAGCCGTCCCCGGCGGTCAGCAGCGCCGTCTCGCAGGCGGCGGCCACCAGCCCGAGGGCGGTGTACATCCCGGTCAGGTACCGGTCGGCCAGTTCGGCACGTTCGCGCACCTGCTGGGCGGGGAACGGCTCGATGCCCTCCTGGAGTTCACCCGCGTTGGACGGCAGGGGCGGCATCCGCATCCCGGCGAGCCGGAAGCACAGGCTGGGCACGAACCCGCCCGCGAGCACGGTCGTGACCGCCAGCCACCCCGCGACCTGCGCGATCGACATCCCGGCCAGGGCGACCGCGCCGGCCGCCACGGTGAACACCGCCACCGTGAACGCCCCCAGGAACAGCGGTGCGAAGGCGCCGACCGCGGCCAGGGCGACGATCGCCGCGCCCGCGCCCGCGGCGCCCCCGGCCAGCAGCCGGGGGCCGAGCATGTCCTCGCCGTACCCGGCGACCGGGACGAGTGCGCCCGCGACGGCGAGATAGGGCACGGCCAGCACGCCGAGCACGGCCCCGGCTCCCGCGTCGCCGACCGCCCGGGAGGCGGCCAGAGCGCCCGCCACCAGCAGCGACGCGAAGACGGCGGCGGCTGCGGCACGCCAGACGGCCTGGCCCGGCAGCAGGACGGTGATCAGCCCGACGGCCAGTGCCACCACGGTGAACCCGAGGAGCAGGCGGCGGGTCAGCTCGGGCCGCCAGGTGTCGGAACGCGCGCGCAGCGACTCGCCGATGCCGTCGACGAGGTCGTCGTAGACGACCTCGGGCAGGGACTCGTGGCGGGCCCGCAGGTAGAGCGTCTCGCCGTCCCGCAGCTCCAGGGCGGCCGGGGTGCGCTCCTCGTCGAGCGGGGCCGCGCCGAGCCGCTGCAGACTCCAGCCGCCGTGGTCCAGGCCCTGTTCGTCGAGGTCGCCGCCCGCGTACTCGACGAGGACCGGCAACAGATCCGCGAGAGGGACATCGACGGGTATGCCCAGTTCGAAGGTTTTTTCCGGACTCCTGATGGTTATTCGGCAGAGCCCGGCGGTCTTGTCGCTCACGGTGCGCGATTCACTCCCGCCATTTTTTTCCGATCGGGATTCGACCCGGGATCGGCTGCACATTATCGTGAAGATCGTTGTGACTGTACGGTCGTCCGACCGCACGGCAATCGGCGCCCTAGAACGCCGATATCGAATCGCCGACACATCGATCCGGGGAGCCGGTTTGAGCACCGTCACCTTTCGGCGGCCTCCGCGCCGGGTTGGCCCGGCCATGCCCGACGGCGAACTGACGCTGCAGGAGCCGCCCTCCCTGCCGGAGCCCCAGGGCGCCATGGGCGGCATCGTCACCTACCTGCCGATGGCGTTGAGCTCGCTCGGCATGGTGCTCGTCTTCATCCGCCCGGGGCAGGGCAACGGCGTGTTGATGTGGGTGGCGATCGGCATGATGGGGGCCTCGGCCGTCGGCATGCTGGTCGCCCAGTTCCTCCGGGCGGCCGGGGACCGCAAGCGCGCGTTGCGCGCCGAGCGCCGGGACTACCTGCGGTACCTGACGACCAGTCGGCGCCGTATCCGCAAGGTCGTCGAGCAGCAGCGGCTTGCCCAGGAATGGCGTCACCCGCTCCCCCAGGCGTTGTGGTCGGTCGCCCGCACCGGGCGGCTGTGGGAACGGCGCGCCACCCACGACGACTTCGGGGAGGCGCGGATCGGCACCGGTGAGCAGCAGCTCGCGCTGACCCTCTCGCCGCTTGCCACCAAGCCGGTCGAGGACCTGGAGCCGCTCTCCGCGCACGCGCTGCGCCGCTTCATCCACACCTATTCGACGGTCGGCGACCAGCCGGTCGCCATCCGGCTGCGGTCGTTCGCGCGGGTGCTCCTCACCGCGAAGGAGGAGCACCGCGAGGTCTCCCGGGCCGCGGCCCGGGCGCTGGTCGGCCAGCTCGCGGTGGCGCACGCCCCGGAGGACCTGGTGATCGCCGTGGTGGCGGACGGCGAGGCGCTGCCGTCCTGGTCGTGGGCCAAGTGGCTGCCGCACGTGCAGCACCAGTCCGATGTCGACGGGGTGGGCTCCGCCCGGCTGGTGGCCGAGACGGTCTCCGAGCTGGAGCCGCTGCTCGGCGAGGAGTTCGCGGGCCGGCCGCCGTTCGAGCCCGGAGCGGAGCCGAGCCGTGACGAACCGTTCACCGTCGTCGTCCTGGACACCACGTCCGTACCGCCCGGGGCCCGGCTCACCGAGTCCGGCTACCGCAACACCGTCGTCGTCGACGTCCGCGGCACCATGGACGGTGCCTGCCCCGCCCGCGGCACGCTGCGCCTGAGGGTGGGACCGGACGCGCTGGCGCTGCTGTCCACCGCCCCGGACGGCAAGCCCACCGAGACGGACCTGGGCCGGCCCGACGCCCTGGGACCTCACGCGTCCCGCGCCCTCGCCACCGTCCTCGCCCCCTACCGGCTGGGCGCCGCGGCGCGGGCCGAGCGCCCGCTCCAGGAGAACATGGAGCTGACGGATCTGCTCGGCATCCGTGATCTGCACGCCGCCGATCCGGCCGGTCTGCACCGTCCGCGCAGTGCCGCGGAGCGGCTGCGGGTCCCGATCGGCATCGGAGCGGACGGCTCCCACATCGATCTCGACCTCAAGGAATCGGCACAGGGCGGCATGGGCCCGCACGGCATGCTGATCGGCGCCACCGGTTCCGGCAAGTCGGAGCTGCTGCGCACCCTGGTGCTCGCGCTGGCGCTCACCCACTCCTCCGAGACGCTGAACTTCGTCCTCACCGACTTCAAGGGCGGCGCCACCTTCCTCGGTCTGGACCGGCTGCCGCACACCTCGGCCGTCATCACCAACCTGGCCGACGAGGCCGCGCTGGTCGAACGGATGAAGGACGCCCTGCACGGCGAGCTGGTCCGCCGCCAGGAGGTGCTGCGCAAGGCCGGGAACTACGCCTCCGTCCGCGAGTACGAGGAGGCGCGGGCGAACGGCGCCGCCCTCGACCCGCTGCCCACCCTGTTCGTCGTCGTCGACGAGTTCAGCGAGCTGCTCGCCGCGCACCGCGACTTCCTCGACCTCTTCGTGATGATCGGACGGCTCGGCCGCTCGCTCTCCGTGCATGTGCTGCTGGCCTCGCAGCGCCTGGACGAGGGCCGCATCAGCCAGCTGGAGAGCCATCTGTCCTACCGGATCGCGCTGCGCACCTTCTCGGCGATGGAGAGCCGGGGCGTGCTCGGTGTCCCGGACGCCTACGAGCTGCCCCCGCAGCCGGGCAGCGGACTGCTGAAGAACGACGTCGGCGCTCTCACCCGGTTCAAGGCCGCCTACGTCTCCGGCCGGTACCGGGTGGTACGTCCCGCGATCCGGCAGGCGGTGGTCGCCGGCCAGGTGGTGCCGTTCGAGGCGGGCTGGGTGGCGCCCCGGGCGCTGCCCGACGCCACCTCGGAGACCGAACCGGACCCGGCGGAGGAAGAGGAGGGGAACACCTCCGGCCCCAGCCTGCTCACCGTGGCCGTCGACAAGCTGGAGCGCTCGGGTCCGCCCGCCCACCAGGTGTGGCTGGCGCCGCTGGACGAGTCCCCGACGCTCGACCTCCTGCTGCCCCCGCCCGGCATGCCCGGCGGGAAGTTCCTCACCGTCCCCGTCGGTGTCATCGACCGCCCCTTCGACCAGCGCCGTGACGAACTGGTCGCCGACCTCTCCGGCGCGGGCGGCCACGTCGGCATCGCGGGCGGACCCCAGTCCGGCAAGTCGACCCTGGTGCGCACCCTGATCACCGCGCTCGCCCTCACCCACACCCCGCGCGACGTCCAGTTCTACTGCCTGGACTTCGGCGGCGGGACGCTCACCTCGCTCGCCGGGCTGCCGCACGTCGGCGGCGTCACCGGGCGCCTCGACCCGGAACGGATGGCCCGTACCATCGCCGAGGTCGGCCATGTCATCACGCACCGCGAACTGCTCTTCGCCGAGCGGGGCGTGGAGTCCATGGCCGACTTCCGGCGCCGACGCGCCGAGGGCGAGTTCCCGGACGAGGCGCACGGCGACGTCTTCCTCGTCGTGGACGGCTGGAACACCATCCGGCAGGACTTCATGGACCTCGCCCCGGCTTTCAACCTGATCGCCTCGCGGGGCCTCAACTTCGGGGTGCACCTGATCGTCGCCTCCGGCCGTTGGATGGAGATCTCCGCGGCCCTCCGCGACCAGCTCGGCACCCGCTTCGAGCTGCGCCTGGGCGACCCCGTCGACTCGATGGTCAACATGCGGGTGGCGGCGACCGTCCCGGCCGTCCCGGGCCGCGGTCTCACCGCCGACCGCATGCACTACCTCACCGCGCTGCCCCGTACGGACGGCGACCCGCGCGCGGAGACCGTCGCCGACGGCGTCGCCGCGCTCGTCCGGCAGGTCGCCGCCGAGTGGGACGGCCCTCCGGCGCCTCCCGTGCGGATGCTCCCGATGAACCTCCCCGCGGACGGACTGCCGGCCGCCGACGGCGACCTGCGGGTCCCGCTCGGTCTGGAGGACCAGCGGCTCGACGTCTTCCACCACGATTTCGAGGAGCACCCGCACCTGCTGGTCGTCGGTGACGTCGAGACCGGCAAGTCCAACCTGCTCGCCCACGTCGCCGACGGCATCCGCGCCCGGTACACCCCCGACGAGGCGCGGATCGTCCTCGTCGACTACCGGCGTGGTCTCGCCGAGGCCGTCCCCGACTCCCACCTCCTGGGCTACGCCACCGGCGCCGGACTGCTGGGGCAGATGGTCGACGGGGTGGCGCGGGCGATGAGGGAGCGGGTCCCGGGGCCCGACATCGCCCCCGCCCGGCTCAGACTGCGCGACTGGTGGAGCGGGCCCCGGCTGTTCCTCCTCGTCGACGACCACGAGCTGGTCTCCACGGGGGGCCTGTCGGGCGGCGATCCGTTCGCCCCGCTCCACGAGTTCCTGGCCCAGGCCGACGAGGTCGGACTGCACATCGTCGTCGCCCGCAGTGCGAACGGCTCCGGCCGGGCGATGATGTCCGACCCGTTGCTGCGCCGCCTGGTCGAGGCCAACACGCCCGTACTGCTGATGAGTTGCCCGCCGACGGAAGGGCAGGTGGTGGCGGGGACGAAGCCACGTATCC
>NZ_JAGMUE010000367.1:0-3948 GCF_019049165.1 Streptomyces sp. AC627_RSS907 | reverse complement strand
CCTCTACATCACCCGCCGCCGCACGGTGCAGATCCAGACGGCGCACCGGTCCTGACCGCCCGGCCTCTCCCCGCCGTACCTTCGGCCCCGGTGCTCCGCCCGTCCCGTGCGACGCGTCGTCGACCACGGCCGACGGGACCGTGCCCGGCCCGGTTCCCGCGCCAGCGGGTGGGCCGGGGCGGGGCGCCCGGATGGGCCGGGGGCCGGGCACCGGGATGGGCCGGGGCCTGGCACCCGGGTGCCAGGGGCCGGCGCGGGGTCCGGCCACGACGCAGAGACGCAAAAACGACGCAGAGACGACGCAGAGACGACGCAGAGACGACGCAGAAAGGAACGCCATGGCCCGCCAGACCATCGTCGCGGACCCGTACCAGGGCATCACGTCGGCCCTCGTCGCCACGCGTCCGGGAGGCGTGATCCGCCTCCGCCCCGGCCGCTACGACGAGTCCCTCGTCATCACCAAGATGGTCACGATCATCGCCGACGACCCCGACGACCCGCCGGAGATAGCCCCCCGCTCGGGCACCGCCGTCCAGGTCGTCGCCGAGGCGGTCAAGCTCTCCGGGCTGGTCCTGCGCGGAGGTGACGAGGACGCCCCCGTCGTCGACGTCCCCCGCGGCCAGGCCGCCCTGGAGAACTGCCGGGTGCACGCCGGCTCCTGGACGGCGCTGCTCTCCCGCGAGCGCGGATCCCTCGCCATGCGCGACTGTGTCATCACCAACCCGGCGGGGGCCGGGTTCGTCGACCTGTCCCCCGAGTCCAGTGTCGTGGAGCACTGCTTCTTCGAGGATCTCGGCAGCTCCGGTCTGGTGCTCGGCGAGGAGTCCGCACCCGCCATCCGCGACTGCACCGTCCGCGACACCCGCGGCAACGGCCTGCTCGCCAACGGCCGTGCGGGCGGCACCGTCCAGCGTCTCACGGTCGAGGGCACCCCCAAACCCGGGGTGGCCCTGGAGGAGCAGGCCGGGACCCGCCTCACCGACGTCCGTGCGGTGGGCTGCACCATCGGCTTCCACGTCTCCTCCACCGCCCACCCCGTCCTCACCGGCTGCTGCGCCGTCGACAGCACCACCCACGGCGTGCTGCTCTCCGCCTCCACCGCGCCCGCCCTCGACAACATGGAGGTCCGGGGTTCGGGCGGCAACGGCATCGTCGCGATCGACCGCGCCCGCGGGGTCCTCTCCGACTGCCTGGTCGACGGCTCCGTCGCCGCCGGCATCCTGGTCCGCGGCGGCGCCGAACCCACCGTGCAGCGCACCCTCGTCACCGGCGGCAACGCCGAGGGCGTCCTTCTCGACGCCGACAGCGCACCCCGCGTCGACCGGGTGACGGTACACCGGGCGGGGGGCCACGGCATCGTCCTCACCGGCGGGAACCGGGCCAGGCTCCGCGACGTGGAGATCGTCGAGGCCGGCGGGCACGGCCTGTACGCCCGCGACGACGCCCGCGGACGCGTCGAGCGGACCACCGTCTCCGACGCCGCCGGGTGCGGGGTCCGCGTCGAGGGCGCGAGCCCCGCGTTCCAGGACGTCGCCGTCCGCGGCAGCGGCACCACCGGGTTCGCCGCCGCCGGCAGGTGCGCCCCCGAACTCGTCGACGTCCTCGTCGAGGACTCCGGCGCCGACGGCATCACGGTCACCGACGACGGCGCCGCCCTGACCGCCGTCCGGGCCCGGGTGCTGCGCAGCCGCGGCCACGGCGTGCTCGTCGGCACGGACGCCTCCGCCGAGCTGACGGAGTGCGAGTTCACCGACGGCCGCGCCGACGGCATCCGGGTCGCCACCGAGCGCCCCGTCCGGGCCGCGAGATGCACCGTCACGGGCAACGCCGGCGCCGGGGTCCGTCACACCGTCCCCGACGGCAGCCTCGCCGCCGACGACCTGACCAGCAACGACAACGGCGCCCCGGACGTCCTGGGCGGGCGCGACGACGGCGCCGCCGCGCCGGAGGCCGGGACCGCGGGCGAGGGACCGCTCACCGGCCCGCTCGCGCAGCTCGACGGACTCGTCGGGCTGCGCGCCGTCAAGGAACAGGTCGCCACCCTCGTCAACCTCAACAAGCTGGCCCGGCGCCGCCGCGAGATGGGCCTGCCCGTCCCGGCCACCGCCCGCCACCTGGTCTTCGCCGGTCCGCCCGGCACCGGCAAGACCACCGTCGCCCGCCTCTACGGCTCGATCCTCGCCGCACTGGGCGTGCTGCGCTCCGGACACCTGGTGGAGGTGTCGCGCGCCGACCTCGTCGCGAAGATCGTCGGCGGCACCGCCATCAAGACCACGGAAGTCTTCGAACGGGCCCTCGGCGGTGTGCTGTTCATCGACGAGGCGTACACCCTCACCGCGGACGGTGGCAGCGGCCCCGACTTCGGCCGGGAGGCCGTCGACACCCTGCTCAAGCTGATGGAGGACCACCGCGAGGACGTCGTGGTCATCGCCGCCGGGTACTCGCGGCAGATGGGGGCCTTCCTGGAGTCCAACCCCGGACTCGGGTCCCGGTTCAGCCGCACCCTGGAGTTCGAGAACTACGCGGTGGACGAGCTCGTCACCATCGTGCGGCGCCAGGGCGAGCAGAACCGGTTCACGCTCGGCGAGGACACCGAGAAGGCCTTGGCCCATCACTTCGGGCGGATGCACCGGGACGAGTCGTTCGGCAACGCGCGTACCGCCCGCAAGGTGTTCGAGGAGATGGTGGACCGTCAGGCGCTGCGCCTCGCGCAGTCTCCCGACATCACGGAGGAGGACCTGACCGTCTTCGTCCCGTCGGACGTCGGCGAGGAGGCCGCCCGTGCCGTCGCGGGCGAGAGCGGCGCGGACGGCGGACCGTCCGAACGCCTCACCCGTGTGCTCGCGGAACTGGACGGCCTGATCGGCCTGGACGGTGCCAAGGCACAGGTCCGCGACCTCGTCAACCTGCTGTCGGCGGCCCGCCGCCGCGAGGCCGCCGGGCTGCCCGCCCCGAGCGTCGCCCACCATCTGGTCTTCACCGGGCCGCCCGGCACCGGCAAGACCTCGGTTGCCCGGCTCTACGGTGAACTCCTCGGCTCCATGGGTGTGTTGCCGCGCGGCCAGCTGGTGGAGGTGTCCCGGGCCGACCTCGTCGGCCGTTACGTCGGCCACACCGCCCAGCTCACCAAGGAGGCGTTCGCCCGAGCCCGGGGCGGCGTGCTGTTCATCGACGAGGCGTACACGCTCACGCCCGAGGGCGGTTCGGGTTCCGACTTCGGCCGGGAGGCCGTCGACACCCTGCTCAAGCTGATGGAGGACCACCGCGACGACACGGTCGTGGTGGCCGCGGGCTACGAGGACGACATGGAGCGCTTCCTGGGATCCAACCCGGGTCTGGCCTCCCGCTTTGGCCGTACCGTCACCTTCGCCTCCTACGACGCCGACGAACTGGTGGAGATCGTCCGCCGCCAGAGCACCCGCGACGGTTACGAGTGCCCGCCCGCCACGCTGGAGGCGCTGCGCCGGCACTTCGCCGGGGTCGCCCGCGGACCGGGCTTCGGCAACGGGCGCTACGCACGCACCGTCCTCGAGCGGATGATGACCCGCCAGGCCGGGCGGCTCGCGTCCGTCCCGGACGCCGACACGGACCAGTTGCGGCTGCTGCTTCCCGAGGATGTGACGGAATGACGGACGAAGGCAGGACGACGGGGAGGCTTCGGGGCACCGGACGGTGCGCCACCTGCTTCGAGGCCTTCAACCCGGCCTGCCCGCGGGCGAGGCTGGACGAGGAGACGCGGGAGGTCCCCCGGATCGCGAGCACACCGGCGAAGCCCCTGCCGCCCGCGTCCCGCCCTCGGACCACGACCAGCCCGGTCAGCGCCGCTGACCGGGCCGACCGGGCCGACCGGGCTGACCGGGCTGACCGGGCTGACCGGGCTGACGGCAAGGGAACCACCGCCCGCCCCCGGGTCCTCGTGCAGCCGCCCGCCGGCCCCCGCCCCGGAAC
>NZ_JAGMUE010000366.1:0-815 GCF_019049165.1 Streptomyces sp. AC627_RSS907 | reverse complement strand
TCGCGCCGTTGTCGGCCATTGTCGGCGGTATTTCCCCGGCGCCTTTGCGCGGTTCCCGTACACCGGGCCGCGCGTTGAACGCGGTCCCCGGGTCCGGGCGAATACCCGGCTCACCGGGGAGGGGAAGTCCGGGCCCACCGGGGGAAAATGGCCGGCCCGGCGGGCGGGAAATGCCCGGCCTTACGGGATGGCTCGCAGGCGTTCCATGTGGTCCTCGCCCCACTGGCCGAGCGGGGTGAGGGCCGTGAGGAGTGTGTGGCCGAAGTCGGTCAGCGAGTACTCCACCTTGGGCGGGACCTGCTGGTGGACCTCGCGGTGCACCAGGCCGCTGGCCTCCAGTTCGCGCAGGTGCAGGATGAGCATGCGCTCGCTGATGCCCTCCACCGAGCGACGCAACTCGCCGAACCGGAGCGGCCCTTCGCCGAGCCAGAACAGGATCAGGCCCTTCCATTTGCCGCCCATGACGTCGATCGCGGCGTCGAGGCCACAGGTGTAAGTGCGCTTCTTCATCGGCTCTTCCCCTCACAAAAATGTGGGTACCCGACAGAATTGTAGGTACTTGCCGAAGTGGCGGCGTGCCGCGCAGCATGGAACAGCCCCCGCACCGCGCACCCCGCGAATCCGCGTACTGGCGCGACTATTCCGTGCGGCGGCACCGGTGTTGAGCCCCTTTGTCGGCTCCCGGTAATGCGGCGTCTGGCAGGAGCAACGCAATGACCGAGCAGGACCGTACGACGGAGCAGGACCGTACGACGGAGCAGGACCGTACGACGGAGCAGGACCGTACGACGGAGCAGGACCGTACGACGGAGCAG
>NZ_JAGMUE010000365.1:0-553 GCF_019049165.1 Streptomyces sp. AC627_RSS907 | reverse complement strand
GTCCGGCGGCGCCCACCACTGACGCTCCGGCACGCCAGGCGCCGCGCTGGCCGGCGCGGCTCCGGCACCAGCGCCGCCCGGTCTGGCCGGTCTGACCAGCCGGCGCCCGCGCCAGCCGGCCTGGCCAGGCGGCGCACTGAGCCAGCACAGCGCCGATGGGCGGGACCCGAGCCGGGTCCCGCCCATCGGCGTGCCGGGCCGACCGGGCGGCGACCGGGCCCCGCTGGCGCCCGGCCGCCGGGACGGGGCGGGCGGCCACCCGCCGGAGCCCGAGGTCGTACGGGCGCGGCCAGGGCCGGCCTAGAAGCCTCGCGTCCGCTTGGCCGCGCGGCGCAGCGGGCCACCCACGTCGGTGCCGGGCACCGGCGCCCGCAGGAAGAGGCGGGCGATCTCGTTGCCGAGGTTCACTCCGATGGCGATGGCCAGCGCCAGCGAGGCCGCGCGGGTGAGCGAGGCGATGCCGGAGTCCATGTTCTTCTGGGCCAGCGCGAGCAGCCCGAAGTACGTCGCGCTACCCGGCAGCAGCGGCCCGATCGCGGCCGTGACGTACGGC
>NZ_JAGMUE010000364.1:0-568 GCF_019049165.1 Streptomyces sp. AC627_RSS907 | reverse complement strand
CCGCCAAGCCCAACAAGAAGTGCGTGTTCTTCACCGACCCGGAGAAGATCGGCATCGGCACCGGCTTCAAGTGTCCGACGCCCAAGGGCCACTCGAAGGTCGTCTTCACCGCCAAGGTGCCCAAGAACCTCCCCTCCGGCTCGGTGGCGTTCTTCGACGCCTACCACCAGATCGGCTCGTCCATGTGGAACGCCGGCTCCTTCTCGGGCGGCTTCGGCGTCAAGTAACCCGAGACGGGATGCGCCGCCCCACCCACGCGGCGCACCCCGCGACACCGCCCCGCGCCCCCCGACGCGGCCCAAGCCCGGCGCGGACGGACACCCGCTCGCGAGCCCCCTCGCGTCCGCCCGCGCCGGAACCCGGCACAGTCGCAACCCGGCACGGTCAGAACTCGGCAGGTCCGGAAGCCGACACCGTCAGCACCCGGCACGGCCGGCCCCGTACCGGAGCCGTAGCCGCTACGTCCCACCGTGCCCGCCCGCACGGCCCGGCGCGACGAACACCAGCCCGCCACGCCCCGTACGAGGCCCGCCGGCACGCTCCCCGACGCGCTCGCTCCACCCCGCCC
>NZ_JAGMUE010000363.1:0-587 GCF_019049165.1 Streptomyces sp. AC627_RSS907 | reverse complement strand
CGGTGACCTGGCGCTCGGAAACGTCAAGGGCGTCCCGCTGCTCGTCGAGCTGGAGCCAGCACCCGTTGGATCGGTTCACGCGGTGTTGCACGCTCTGGGTCTGCTCGTGATAGGCGCGCAGATTGAACCGCATCCACGGAGCGGTGTCCCGCTTCGGGCTGTAGACGGGCCCACCGACCTCGCGCAGCACCTTGTAGTAGTCCCATGTGTGACCGGGCATGCCCAGCCATGCCTCGATGGAGGAGAACTCAGGCGCGAGGACACCTTCTCGGGAGATCAGAAGGGTTTGCAGGGAGCGGGACATGCGGCCGTTGCCGTCCACCCACGGGTGGATCTTGACGAGGTTGAGGTGTGCCATCGCGGCGCGGACCAGCGGGTCGGCGTCCAGGTCGCCCGTGTTGAGCCAGTCGACCAGCTCGCCCATCAGGCCAGGCACATCATCCTCGTGCGGTCCCTCGTACTCCGTCGCGTGCGGGTCGCCGACCGCGGTGATGTAGATCGGCCCCCGCCGCCACTGCCCGGCGAGCTTGTGAGGGTGGTGGTGCCCCTGCAGCATCCAGTGCAGGGCGTTGAGCAGGCCCTTGGGG
>NZ_JAGMUE010000003.1:0-12480 GCF_019049165.1 Streptomyces sp. AC627_RSS907 | reverse complement strand
AACCCGCCCCCCCCGCTCACCCCGCCGTGCCGGCGGCCGGCAGACGCGCCGTCGCCCCCGCCCGCTCGCCCCCTGCGCGCTCGCCCACCGCCCGCTCACCCCCCGGCAGCTCCGGGACCGTGGACAGCGACAAGGCCCGGCGGGCGTAGCCCCGGGCCAGGTCGGGGCGGCCGAGTGCGTCGTGGGCGCGTGCCAGCCCGTGGAAGGCCCGTACCTGCTCGGGACGGAACCCCACCTCTCTCGCCAGGGCGAGCGCCGCCTCGTGCTGCTCCGCCGCCTGCCGGGGCGCGCCCAGCGCGAGGGTGGCCTCCCCCAAGGCGTTCAGCGCCTCCGTCTCGTACCCCCGGTTGCCCAGCGAACGCTGCACCCGTACCGCCCGCAGCGCCAGACCGTGCGCCTTCCCGAGCCGCCCCTGCTGACCGTGCACCGCCCCCAGGCCCACCAGCGCCACGGCCTCGCCGCACGCGTCGCCCAGCTCCCGGTACAGCTCCAGCGCCCGGCGGTGATGGCCCTGGGCGGCCTCGTAGCGGCCCAGGCGTTCGTCCACCAGCCCGAGCCCGGTCTGACCGCGGGCCTCACCGTGCCGGTCGTCGACGGCGTGGAAGAGCTGCAGCGCCGTCAGGAAGCACCGGCGGGCCTGCTCCTGGTCGTGGCCGCGCAGGAACAGATGGCCCAGACAGTCCCGCGCCCGGGCCTCCCCGAGCAGGTCACCGGTCTGCCGGCCCAGCCGGGTCGCCCGCGCGGCGTACCGGGCCGCCTGCTCGTCGCAGCCCTGACGCCAGGACAGCCACGCCAGATCGGTCAGGAACCGCCCCTGTGCGGCGCGGTCGCCGCTGCGCAGGCTGGCCCGCAGCGCCTGCTCGCCCAGCGCCCGCGCGTCGGCGTGGAACGCCCGGTCGTACAGGTAGCGGTGCAGGACGGACGCCAGGCGGGCCGCGTGGACCGGCCACCCGTGCTCGGCCATGTGCACCCCGGCCGCGACGAGACCGGCGCGTTCGGCGTCCAGCCACGCCTCCGCCTCCCGCGCGTCGCGCAACGGCACCGGCACCGCGACGCGCGCGGAACCGGCCGTGACGGCCCGAGGGCCGGGAGCGTCGCGTCGGCCGCCGGGGAACAGCAGCGCGACGGCGGCCGACGCCCCGGCGACATAGTGGTCGAAGAGCCGGCTCAGCGCGGCCCGCAGCGCGGCGGGGGACTCCTCGTCCTGCGCGAGGGTGTGCGCGTACTGGCGCAGCAGATCGTGGAACGCGTAGCGGTCCGCCTCGTGCTGGCGCAGCATGTGCGCGTCCAGCAGGTCCTCCAGCAGCCGCTCGGCCTCCTCGGGCGCCACCCCCGCCAGCGCCGCCGCCGCGCGGGCGTCGACGTCGGGCCCGGGATGCAACCCCAGCAGCCGGAACATGCGGCGCCGGTCGGGGCACAACTGCTGGTACGACATGGCGAACGCGGCCGCGACGCCCCGCTCGGACGTGGACAGCTCGGCGAGCCGGCGACGCTGGTCGCGCAGCCGGTCGGCCAGATGCGCCGCGCTCCACTGCGGCCGGTGATGCAGCCGGGCCGCGGCGATGCGCACCGCGAGCGGCAGGAAGCCGCACAGGTGCAGGATGTCCAGCGCGGCCAGCGGCTCCGCGTCCACCCGCTCCCCGACGATCCTGGAGAACAGCTCGATCGCGTCCGCCGCCGGCAGCGGATCCAGTGACAGACACGCCGCCCCGTCCAGGCCGGTCAGCCGCCGACGGCTGGTGACCAGCAGCAGGCTGCGGGTCGCCCCCGGCAGGAAGGGCCGTACGTGGCGGGTGTCGGCCACGTTGTCGAGGACCACCAGGACCCGGCGGCCGGCCAGTTCGGCCCGCCACAGCGCCGCCCGCTCCGCCGCGGTCACCGGGATCCGCTCGGCGGGGACCCCGAGCTGGCGCAGCAGCACCCCCAGCGCGCCGCCCGCGTCCATGGGCGCCTGACCGGCCGTGTGCGCCTGCAGATCGACGAAGAGCTGCCCGTCCGGGTACCGCTCGGCGAGCCGGTGCCCGGCGTGCACGGCGAGGGCCGTCTTGCCGACCCCCGGCATGCCGTCGATCACCGACACCGTCACGGCCTCGCCCGCGCCGGACCGGTCGGCCAGCAGCCGCTCCAGCTCGGCGGCGCGCCCGGAGAAGTCCGGTGAGTCGTACGGCAGGAAGTTCGCCTGCCGCGGTCGCGGCGCACGCGGGGCCGCGGGCACGGAGCCGGGCACGAAGAAGCCGGAGGCGGCCGACGCCGGTCTCGATGCCGTCCGTACCGGGCCCGCCAGGGCGGGGTCGTCGTGCAGGACGGCCTGCTCCAACGCGAGGAAGGCGCGGCCGGGGTCCAGTCCCTGCTGCTCGGCGAGCGCCCGGCGCAGCCCGCGGGCGACCGCGAGGGCGTCGGCCTGCCGGCCCGCCCGGTGCAGGGCGAGCATCAGCCGGCCGGACAGCCGCTCCCGCAGCGGATGCGCGGCCACCAGTGCGGCCAGTTCGTCGACGAGCTGCTCGTGCCGGCCCAACGACAGCTCAAGCTCGGCCAGTTGCTCGTAGGCGGTCAGCCGCCGCTCCTCGAGCCGGGCCCGCGCTCCGTCGGCGTAGTCGGCTCTCACGTCCGCCAGCGGCCGGCCCCGCCACAGGGACAGCGCCGCCCGGATCCGCGCCGCCGCGGCGGCGGCATCGTCCGTGTCGCGCACCGCGCCGAGCTGTTCGGTGAACTCCGCCAGGTCCAGCTGCCCGGCCGGCGGAGTGATCACGTACCCGGCCGGACGGGTCTCCAGCAGGTCCGCCGCGCCCCCGGTGCGCAGCACCCGTCGGAGGGCAGCGATCGCCGCGTGGATCTGCGCCCGCGCCGTGTCCGGGGGCGTCGGCCCCCACATCGCGTCGATGAGCTGCTCCATGCCGAGCACGGTCCGGGAGTGCAGCAGCAGATAGGCCAACACCGCCCGGTGGCGGGGCGCGGTCCCTGTGAGCGGGCGCCCCGCCACCGACATCTCCACCGGCCCGAGGATCGCGAAACGCACCGTCATGACTGTCGCAGTTCCCTCCTGGCACCGCGCCGGGCAACCGGACGGCACCTATAGCGATCGCATGGCGTACCTATGAACGGCCGCGCCCACGCTGGTAGCAGGCCGAAGGGCCACCTTCCGGATGCACCAGTGGAGAGGCAGGAATGACTGACAAGATCGCTCTCGTCACGGGAGCAAACAAGGGAATCGGATTCGAGGTAGCGCGCCAGCTCGGCGAACTGGGCATCACCGTCGTCATCGGCGCGCGCGACGAGCAGCGCGGCAAGGAGGCGGGGGAGCAGCTCGGCCAGCCGTACGTCCAGCTCGACGTGACCGACCCGGACAGCATCGAGGCCGCCGCCCGGTGGATCGAGGGCGAGTACGGCAGGCTCGACATCCTGGTGAACAACGCCGGCGTCACCGTCCCGCCGCCGCTGGGCCAGCCCAGCGCCACCACGACGGAGACGATGCGCCGGGTCTACGAGACCAACGTGTTCGGCGTGGTCGCGGTGACCAACGCGATGCTGCCGCTGCTGCGCAAGGCACCGGCCGCCCGCATCGTCAACCAGTCCAGCGAACTCGCCTCCAAGACCCAGGTGATGGTCGAGGACAGCCCGCTGTGGCCGCTGAACAACATGCCGTACAACTCGTCGAAGGCCGCGCTCAACATGATCACCGTGACCTACGCCAAGGAGCTGTGGGGCACCCCGATCAAGGTCAACGCCTGTGACCCCGGCTACTGCATCACCGACATCAACAACGGCATGGGCTTCATCACGGCCGCCGAGGGCGCCCGGATCGCCGTACGCCTGGCGACCCTGGACGCCGACGGCCCCAACGCGCAGTTCTTCAAGAACGAGGGCCCGCTGCCCTGGTGACCCGCCCCGTCCGCCGGGACGCGGCGGACCACCGCGCGACGCGATGCTCCAGACCCAGGAAGCGAGACCCGCACCGTGAGCGGACTTCCCCTCGTCCAGCCGGAGAACGCCAGCGGTGAGGCGGCGGCCCTGCTCGACGCCACCCAGCAGGCGCTGGGCCTGACGCCGAACCTCGCCAAGGCGATGGCGAACAGCCCCGCGGCCCTCAGAGGATTCCTGGACCTGCGGCGTGCCCTGGGAGCGGGAGAGGTCCCCGCACCCGTTCGGGAGAGCATCGCGCTGCTGGTGGCGCAGGAGCACGGCTGCGACTACTGCCTGTCCTGGCACACCTACACCGGCACCAGGCTGCTGGGGCTGAGCCGGGACCAGACGCGCCGAGCCCGTGAGGGAGAGGCCGAGGACCCCGTCACCGCGGCGGCGCTCTCCCTCAGCCGCTCCCTGGTACGCCGTCAGGGAGCACTGACCGACACGGAACTGGCCGCCGCCCGCGGCAGCGGCCTCACCGGCGGACAGATCACCGAGGTCGTCGCCCATGTCGCCCTCAACATCCTCACCACCTATGTCGCCAGGACGGCCCGCGTCGCCGTCGACTGGCCCCTCGTACGGCACGACGAAGCGCGCGCCTAGCACCCGCACGGCCGCCCACCGCGTACCGCATGTCCTGTCCGCACTCACCAAAGGCAGAGATCGATCATGGAAGCACGGATGACCAACCCGGCCGGAGTCCTCCCCGACGTCATGCAGGGCATCGGCGCGTTGATGAAGGCGACCCGGCAGGGCGGCGTCCCGCAGCTCACGCTGGAACTCGTCCACCTGCGCGTCAGCCAGATCAACGGCTGCAGCGCCTGCGTCGACGCGGCCTCCCGCAGCGCGCGCAAGGCCGGGGAGAGCGACGAGCGGCTCGCGACAGTGGCCGCCTGGCGCGAGGCGCCCTTCTTCACCGACGCCGAGCGGGCGGCGCTGGCCCTGGCCGAGAACGCGACGCGGCTCGCCGACCGCGTGGACGCGGTGCCGGACGCCGTCTGGGACGAGGCCGCCCGCCACTACGACGAGAAGGGCCTCGCCGCCATCGTCGTGATGATCGGCGTGGCCAACTTCTTCAACCGGCTCAATGCCACCACACGCCAGGTGGCCGGCCAGGCCTGGTGACCCGGGCCGCGGTGGCCCGGATCCCGCGAGGGCAGGCCGGGCCACCGCGGTGACGCGGTGGGCGGGCTCAGGTCGCCACCGCACGCCGGGCGCGCCGCGACGAGGAGAACCGCCGGGTGATCGGCCGCTCCACCAGCGCGTACAGCGCCCACGACGCGAGCACGCTGATCGCCAGCGACAGCAGTACGAGGCCGGTGGACTCGGCGACCGAGAAGTACCCGTCCACCTCCTTGCGCACATAGGTGAGCACGATGAAGTGGATCAGGTAGAAGGCGAAGGAGATCTCTCCCAGCCAGATCATCGTCCTGCTGCGGAAGATGCTGGCGCTGCCCCGGATGTCCGCGGTGGCGGCGGCCGCGATGAGGAGGACGATCGGGATGAGGGTCACCGAGCGCTGCGAGTACAGGAACGGCACGTAGGAGCAGAGCACGTAACTCCCGGCCAGGAGCAGCCCCGACCAGACCATGCCGATGTTGAACCAGCGGCCGCGGATCACGGCCTGCGCGACGAGCATGCCGAGCACGAAGTCGAGGATGCGCGTCGCCGGCATCATGTAGGCGAACCAGTACTGCTCCGCGGAGACGTTCGCACCGATCGCGGACCCCGGGAAGTACGGCCGGTCCGCGATGAAGACGTAGGCGGCCAGCGGGGTGGCGATGGCCGCGGCAGCCGTACCCGTGATCCAGTACTTCAGCCGGTCGGCCCGGATGCGCTGGAAGAGGCTGTGCAGGTAGGGGAAGCACGCGTAGAAGAACGCCTCGCATCCCAGCGACCAGCTCGGCTGGTTCACGCTGGAGTAGACCTCGAAGTCCGGCACCCACAC
Organism: Streptomyces sp. AC627_RSS907; assembly: GCF_019049165.1. Lineage (NCBI taxonomy): Bacteria > Bacillati > Actinomycetota > Actinomycetes > Kitasatosporales > Streptomycetaceae > Streptomyces > Streptomyces sp. AC627_RSS907. Next base: position 6,629 of record NZ_JAGMUE010000003.1, on the reverse strand, counting down.
GTGCACCATGAACAGGTTGGCCACGGAGATCCCGGTCGAGGTGTACGCGGAGGCGAACAGGATCAGGGCCAGCGCCCAGGTGATGACGTAGTTCGGGTAGATCTTCACCAGTCGGCGGCGCCAGAACCTCGGCGCGGTGTCCTTCTCCCGCGCCGACCAGGTCAGCACGAAGCCACTGAGCACGAAGAAGAAGGTCACACCGAGCGCACCGGCGTTCGCCGTCACGTCGAACAGCTTCGACGTCGCCGACTCCGACTCCAGCAGGCGCAGGTGGGGGAAGGGCAGCCCCACATGGTTGAGGAAGACCAGGAGCGCCGCACCGAAGCGGAGTCCGGTCAGCGAGTCCAGGCGAGCCGCACGACCGTGCTCCCCGGGCACCCCCGGTGCGGTCGGCGGCTCCTTGCCCGATGGAGCGTGCGGGGCGGGAGCCGGCACGCCGACCGCCGCGGCCGGAGAACCCCCACCCATCATTTCGTCGTGTGCCACGCCTTGGCCTCCTCGCATGGGGACGTGATCCGCCGTCGGGCGGAACACCGCTGCGCGGCGATTAGACGGCACTCCACTCGAACCCCACTGGTGCGACGGTCCGAGTCCGGTGCACCAGTGGGGTCTGGCGGTTACGGGGGCGGTGCACCCGCTCAGCCGTCGAGCAGGGCCAGCTCCAGCGTGCGCAGCTGATCGGGGTCGGTGATGACGTCGATCTCGGTGATCCGCCCGTCCTCGATGTCGAACGTCATGGCCCGGAAGCCCTCGCCGGCGTGCGCGGCGATGACGCCCGGCGAGCCGTTGATGAGCGCCATCTGCGCGACCTCGGCGATCTGCGCGAAGGTGGACGCCCCCTTGGCCACGGCCAGGGCGCCGCGGACACCCGGTTGGCCGTCGGAGCGCGCCACGACGCCCGGGTCGAGCACGGACAGCAGCGCCTCGAAGTTGCCGCCGCGCGCCGCGGACAGGAACGCCTCGACCACCTCGCGCCGCCGCCCCAGGTCGGGGTCCGTGGCCGGGGTGCCGCCGCGGACCCGGCGCCGGGCACGGCTCGCGAGCTGCCGGGCCGCGGCCGGGGTGCGGTCCACGATCGTCGCGATCTCGTCGAAGGGCACGCCGAACATGTCGTGCAGGACGAACGCCAGCCGCTCAGCGGGGTCCAGCGCCTCCAGCACCACCAGCAGCGCCAGCCCGACCGAGTCGGCCAGCAGCGCCTGCTGCTCGGGGTCGCCGTCGTCCTCGACGGTGGTGCTCGGCGCGTGCACCATCACCTCGAAGGGGTCCTCGCGGCGGATGCGGCGCGACTTCAGCATGTCCAGGCAGACCCGGCCCACCACGGTGGTCAGCCAGCCGCGCAGGTTCTCGATGTCGCTCTCGTAGGACCTGTTCAGGCGCAGCCACGCCTCCTGCACGGCGTCGTCCGCCTCGGTCAGCGAGCCGAGCATGCGGTAGGCGACCGCCCGCAGGTGCCCCCGGCTCTCCTCGAACTGCTCCGCCAGCCACTCACGCTCGTTCATGCCCAGTCCTCCCGGTTGTTCCCTCACCACCTTGACGCACGGCGCCCCTCCGATGTGACAGACGGGCCCCGGGCACCGGTGCCGGTGGGGCGGGATGCAGCGGCCTTCCAGCGGGATCCGAGCCCTGGTTGAGGGCCACGGCCGACGGTGGCGGGGAAAGGGAGGCGCTGTGAACGGTACACACGAAGGTGACCGCGCCGGCTCGACGTACTCCGGGCCGGACGGAGCAGCCCGGTGAGCGGCGGACACATGGCCGTCTGCCTCGTCGGCGCCGGCCCGCGCGGCCTGTCCGTACTGGAGCGGCTGTGCGCGCACGAACGCAAGTCCCCGCGCTGGGACGGCCTCACCGTGCACGTCGTCGACCCCGCCCCCGCGGGCTCGGGTCAGGTGTGGCGGCCCTCGCAGTCCCGGCACCTGCTGATGAACACCGTCGCCTCACAGGTCACGGTGTACACCGACGCCAGCGTCGGCATCGACGGGCCGCTGGAGGAGGGGCCGAGCCTGTACCAGTGGGCCAAGGCCATCGGTCCCAGCGCGCTCACCCCCGGTCCGGGCCTGGCCCACGACGACGAAACCCTCGCCGAGGCGCGGGACCTGGGGCCGGACACGTACCCCACCCGTGCCCTGTACGGCCAGTATCTGATGTGGGTGTTCCAGCAGGTCACCGCGAACGCGCCCGCGCACATGACGGTGCGCGTGCACCGCGCGCGGGCCGTCGCCCTGCACGACGGCGAGCCCGGCGGGGCGGGACCGCAGACCGTGGTGCTGGAGGACGGCACCCGGCTGACCGGACTCCACGGGGTGGTCCTGGCCCAGGGACACGTACCGGCCCGGCTCACCGCCACCGAGCAGGAGCTGACCGCCTTCGCGAACCGGCACGGCCTGACCTACTTCCCCCCGGCCAACCCGGCGGACACCGACCTGTCCGGCGTCGCGCCGGGCGAGAAGGTGCTGCTGCGCGGCCTCGGCCTGAACTTCTTCGACTACATGGCGCTGTTCACGCACGGCCGGGGCGGCACCTTCGAGCGCCGGGACGGCCGGCTGGTCTACCGCCCCTCGGGCCGCGAGCCACGCCTGTACGCCGGTTCGCGGCGCGGCGTGCCCTACCACGCGCGCGGCGAGAACGAGAAGGGCGCCCACGGCCGGTACATGCCCCGGCTGCTCACGGCCGAGCACGTCGCCGCCCTGCGCGCCCCCGCCGCCCGCCCGCGCCCGATCCGCTTCGGCACCGACCTGTGGCCGCTGATCGCGCGGGAGGTGCAGAGCGTCTACTACGAGACCCTGCTGGCCGCCCGTGGCGAGGAGCCCCGCGCGGTGGCCCGGTTCGCCGCGCGGTACCTGCGCATCGCGCCGGGCCCGGACGAGGAGGCCCTCCTGGAGGAGGCGGGCATCGCCGCGGCCGACCGCTGGGACTGGGACCGCATCGCCCGCCCCTACGGCAACCGCGTCTTCGACGACCTGGCCGCCTTCCGCGGCTGGTTGCGCGGACACCTGGACGACGACGTGCGCGAGGCCCGCCACGGCAACGTCAGCGGCCCGCTCAAGGCCGCTCTGGACGTGCTGCGCGACCTGCGCAACGAGGTGCGGCTCGCCGTCGACCACGCCGGGCTCGACGCCGCCTCCCACCGCGACGAACTGGACCGCTGGTACACTCCGCTCAACGCCTACCTGTCGATCGGCCCGCCCGCCTCGCGCATCGAGGAGATGGCCGCGCTCATGGACGCCGGCATCCTCGAGGTCACCGGCCCGGGCCTGCGCGTGGACGCCGGCGTCCACGACGTGGACGGCCCCTGCTTCATCGCGACGAGCCGGATACCGGACGTCCGGGTGCGGGCCACCACGCTGATCGAGTCCCGGCTGCCCGAGATCGACCTGCGCCGCACCGCGGACCCGTTGATGAACCAGCTGCTGCGCACCGGGCAGTGCCGCCCCTACCGCATCCCCGGCGCCGACGGACAGGACTACGAGACCGGCGGCCTCGCCGTGCACGGACGGCCCTACCACCTGGTGGACGCCCGGGGTGTGCCGCACCCGCGGCGCTTCGCCTACGGGGTGCCCACCGAGTCGGTGCACTGGGTCACCGCGGCGGGGATCAGGCCGGGCGTCGGCTCGGTCACGCTGGAGGACTCCGACGCCATCGCGGCGGCCGTCCTGGCCCTCCCCCACCCGACGGCATCCACCCCGACCCGAGCCCTCTCTGTCTCCCCGTCACCGGCCACCGCGACGACACGGGCCGGCGCCCCGTCACCGGCTGCCGCCACGGCACGGGCCTCCGCCGCGTCACCGGCCACCGCGACGACCCGTCCCGCCGCCCCGTCACCGGCCGCGGCCACCGCCACGGCACGGGCCGCCGCCCCGTCACCGGCCGCGGCCACCGCCACGGCACGGGCCGCCGCCGCAGGAGACGCTGCCACCGCGCCCGCGGCCTCCCCGTCACCGGCCCCCGCCACGGGCGCCCAGGCCCTCCCGGCCGCCCCCCGGCCCTCCTCCGCGAGGCCCACGGCGGCATGACGACGACACAGGCCCCCCTGCCCGGCCGCGGAACGCCCCCGTGCCCCCCGGACGCCGGTCTGCTCTCCCCCGTCCGGGCGGGCACGCCCGTCGAGGCGGCGGTGAGCGACCTCGCCTGGCTGCAGGCGATGCTCGACGCGGAGGCGGCCCTGGCCCGCGCCCAGGCGCGCTGCGGAACGGTCCCCCCGGAGGCGGCCGAGGCGATCACGGCCGCGGCCCGCGCGGACCACCTGGACCTGCGCGAACTGGCGCTCGCCGCCCGCGAGACCGCGAACCCGGTCGTCGGCCTGGTCAAGGCGCTGCGGGCGGTGGTGGCCGAGCGGTCGCCCCGGGCCGCCGAGTACGTGCACCGCGGCTCCACCAGCCAGGACGTCTTCGACACCGGCGCGATGCTGGTGGCCGCACGGTCGCTGCGGCTGATGGCGGCCGACCTCCAGGAGGTGGCCGAGGCACTGGCCCGCCTCGCCGCCGGTCACCGCGACACCGTGATGGCGGGCCGCACCCTCACCCTCCACGCCGTGCCCACCACCTTCGGGCTCAAGGCGGCCGGCTGGCGGCACCTCGTCCTTCAGTCGGCCGAGCGTCTGCGGCACGTCGCGGACCATGGCCTGCCCGTCTCGCTGGGCGGTGCCGCCGGAACACTGGCCGGCTACCTCCAGTACGCGGGGCAGGACGCCGCCCACGAGGCCGTACTCGACGACCTGGTCGCCGCCTTCGCGGACGAGACCGGCCTCGCCGTGCCCGTACTGCCCTGGCACGCGCTGCGCACGCCCCTCACCGACCTCGGCGCGGCCCTCGCCCACACCACGGGCGCGCTCGGCAAGATCGCAGCGGACGTGCAGGTACTGACCCGCACCGAGGTCGGCGAGGCCGCCGAGCCCGCGGTGGCCGGACGGGGCGCGTCGTCGGCGATGCCGCACAAGCGCAATCCCGTCCTGGCGACGCTGATCCGCTCGGCCGCCCTCCAGGTACCCGCCCTCGCCTCCGTCCTCGCCCAGTGCCTCGTCACCGAGGACGAACGCTCGGCGGGCGTGTGGCACGCGGAGTGGCTGCCGCTGCGCGAGTGCCTGCGGCTGACCGGCGGCGCCACGCACACCGCCGTCGAACTGGCCCGGGGGCTCACGGTCCATCCCGGGCGGATGCGCGCCAACGCCGAGGCGACCGGCGGGCAGATCGTCTCCGAGCGCCTCAGCGCGGTCCTCGCGCCCCGCCTCGGGGTGCCCGCGGCCAAGGAGCTGCTGACCGAGGCGTCCCTGCGGGCGGCGGAGCAGTCACGTCCCCTGGCCGATGTCCTCGCCGAACACCCGCGCATGAAGGGCGTGTTCACCCGCACGGAGCTGGCGGAGCTGCTGGACCCGGCCGCCTACACCGGTGCGGCCGGGCCGCTGGTCGACCGTGCGCTGGCGTGGCGGGCCGGCCCGTCGGCGCCCTCCCCGGACGCCGCGGAACCCGGGCGGTGAAACGGCGCCGACTCCGTCCCGCCCCCGGCCGCACGCCCCGCCCGTGGCGGACGCGGCGGGTGTCCGACGGTGCGGCGCCGTCGGACACCCGGCGCCCGCACCGTGCATGGCGGTCCGTCAGCCGGCCACCGGCTGCGCGGGCTGGCGGGTGGTGGGGATCAGGCGGTGCCACAGGTTGCTCAGACCCGTCGCGAGCAGGATCCCGGCGAGCTGCTGCTCGTTGTAGTACTTCGCGGCCTCGGCCCAGACCTCGTCCGACACCGCGTCCACGCGGTCGCTGAGCCGGGTCGCGGCCTCGGCGAGACCGAGCGCGGCCCGCTCCTCGGGGGTGAAGAACGGCGTCTCGCGCCAGGCGGCGACCGTGCTGATCCGCTCGTCGCTCTCACCGGCCGCCTTCAGGTCGGCGGAGTGCTTGTTCACGTTCCAGCTGGAACCGTTGATCTGGCTGGCGCGCAGGTAGACCAGGTTGATCGTGGTCTCCGGCACACCCGTGTTCTTCACCGCACCGGCCACGGAAAGCAGCGCCGGGATGACGTCGGGACCGGCGGCGATGGCGGGGTTGGGCATACGAGCAGACATGGGATCCTCCAGAAATCCATAGGCGGCCGGTACCGAACGGCCGCTGCGCTTTCACTGCACTGACGAACCGCAAGCAGAAAATGTGACCGGCATCCAGGAAAACTTCCGAGAGCCGCCACCGACCATCCGCCGACCACCGCCAGCATGCCCACCCGCTTCCCCCTCCCGCCCACGCCCCGAGCGTTCCTCTAGCCCACCTCGACTCCCGCACCGGAAAGCCAAATCCGAGGATAAGTACACCGCAAATTCAAGGTTCAATCCGTGGTAGGGTCGCGGTGGAGGTGGAGCATGCCGACGGAAGAAGAGCTGTTCGCGGCCGTGGACGCCCTGCTCGCGGGAGAACCGGAGATGCCCGACCCCGCCGAGCGCGCGCGACTGCGCGAGGCGGCCGGGATCACCCAGGCCCGGCTGGCGCAGGTACTGCAGACCACGACGCAGACGGTGAAGAACTGGGAGGCCGGCCGCTCCGAGCCACGCCCCCCGCGCCGCCAGGCCTATCAGCGACTCCTGGACAAATGGGCGGAGCAGTACCCCACCACCCCCACCCAGGCCGCCCCGGAGCCGCCCGTCCCCGACC
>NZ_JAGMUE010000039.1:0-14550 GCF_019049165.1 Streptomyces sp. AC627_RSS907 | reverse complement strand
CCTTAAAAGAGCCCCCAAAGTCCGTTGAGGTCCCGGGCCGGGCGACGGACCCGACGGGCGGTGGGCGGGGGAGCGAGGTGAGGAGGCGGTGGCGGTGGCGGGGGAAGGGGGGAGAGGAGGAGGGGGACCCCACCGCACGGGGTCAGGAGTGGCCCGGCTCACATGGCGTACCGCCGGTGCCGCCGACACCATGGTCTCGTCACCCGGCAGGCTGAAGGGATCAACAATGTTCCGCAAGGTGCTGGTCGCCAACCGCGGTGAGATCGCGATCCGCGCGTTCCGCGCGGGCTACGAGCTCGGCGCGCGCACCGTTGCCGTCTTCCCCCACGAGGACCGCAACTCGCTGCACCGCCTGAAGGCCGACGAGGCCTACGAGATCGGGGAGCCGGGGCACCCGGTGCGCGCCTACCTCTCCGTGGAGGAGATCGTCCGCGCGGCGCGCCGAGCGGGAGCGGACGCCGTCTACCCGGGCTACGGATTTCTCTCCGAGAACCCGGAGCTGGCCCGCGCGTGCGAGGAGGCCGGCATCACGTTCGTCGGACCGAGCGCGCAGATCCTGGAACTGACCGGCAACAAGGCCCGTGCCGTGGCCGCCGCCCGCGAGGCCGGAGTGCCGGTCCTCGGCTCCTCCGCCCCCTCCACCGACGTCGACGAACTCGTCCGCGCCGCCGACGACATCGGCTTCCCGGTGTTCGTCAAGGCGGTCGCGGGCGGCGGCGGACGCGGCATGCGCCGCGTCGAGGACCGCGCCCAGCTGCGGGAGGCCATCGAGGCGGCGTCCCGGGAGGCGGCGTCCGCCTTCGGCGACTCGACGGTCTTCCTGGAGAGGGCCGTCGTCGAGCCCCGCCACATCGAGGTCCAGATCCTCGCCGACGGCCGGGGCGAGGTCATCCACCTCTTCGAGCGGGACTGCTCGGTGCAGCGCCGCCACCAGAAGGTCATCGAGCTGGCGCCCGCCCCCAACCTGGACCCGGAACTGCGCGAGCGGATCTGCGCCGATGCCGTGAGGTTCGCCCGGCAGATCGGCTACCGCAACGCCGGCACCGTCGAGTTCCTCGTCGACCGCGACGGCAACCACGTCTTCATCGAGATGAACCCGCGCATCCAGGTCGAGCACACGGTCACCGAAGAGGTCACCGACGTCGATCTCGTCCAGTCCCAGCTGCGCATCGCCGCCGGTGAGACGCTGACCGACCTCGGACTCGCCCAGGAGGACATCACCCTGCGCGGTGCCGCCCTCCAGTGCCGCATCACCACCGAGGACCCGGCCAACGGCTTCCGCCCGGACACCGGGCGGATCAGCGCCTACCGTTCGCCCGGCGGCTCCGGCATCCGCCTCGACGGCGGCACCACCCACGCCGGTACGGAGATCAGCGCCCACTTCGACTCGATGCTGGTCAAACTCTCCTGCCGCGGCCGGGACTTCCCCACCGCCGTCAGCCGCGCCCGGCGCGCCGTGGCCGAGTTCCGCATCCGCGGCGTCGCCACCAACATCCCCTTCCTCCAGGCCGTGCTGGACGATCCCGACTTCCAGGCCGGCCGGGTCACCACGTCGTTCATCGAGCAGCGTCCGCACCTGCTCACCGCCCGCCACTCCGCCGACCGGGGCACGAAGCTGCTGACGTACCTCGCCGACGTCACGGTGAACAAGCCGCACGGCGAACGGCCGGAACTCGTCGACCCGCTGACCAAGCTGCCGCCGCTGCCCGCCGGCGAACCCCCGGCCGGCTCCCGGCAGCGGCTCGCCGAGCTCGGTCCGGAGGGCTTCGCCCGCTGGCTGCGCGCCGCGCCCACCATCGGCGTCACCGACACCACGTTCCGCGACGCCCACCAGTCGCTGCTCGCCACCCGGGTCCGCACCAAGGACATGCTCGCCGTCGCCCCGGTGGTCGCGCGGACCTTGCCCGAGCTGCTGTCCCTGGAGTGCTGGGGCGGTGCCACCTACGACGTCGCCCTGCGCTTCCTCGCCGAGGACCCGTGGGAGCGCCTGGCCGCCCTGCGCGAGGCCGTGCCCAACATCTGCCTGCAGATGCTGCTGCGCGGCCGCAACACCGTCGGCTACACCCCGTACCCGACCGAGGTGACCGACGCCTTCGTGCAGGAGGCCGCCGCCACCGGCATCGACGTCTTCCGCATCTTCGACGCCCTCAACGACGTCGACCAGATGCGCCCCGCCATCGACGCCGTACGGCAGACCGGCACCTCCGTCGCCGAGGTCGCCCTCTGCTACACCGCCGACCTGTCGGACCCCTCCGAGCGGCTGTACACGCTCGACTACTACCTGCGCCTCGCCGAGCAGATCGTGAACGCCGGAGCCCACGTCCTGGCCGTCAAGGACATGGCCGGCCTGCTGCGCGCCCCGGCCGCGGCGACACTCGTCTCCGCGCTGCGCCGGGAGTTCGACCTGCCGGTGCACCTGCACACCCACGACACCACCGGCGGGCAGCTCGCCACCTACCTGGCCGCGATCCAGGCCGGCGCGGACGCGGTCGACGGTGCCGTGGCGTCCATGGCGGGCACCACCTCGCAGCCCTCCCTGTCGGCGATCGTCGCCGCCACCGACCACACCGAGCGCCCCACGGGCCTCGATCTCCAGGCCGTCGGCGACCTGGAACCGTACTGGGAGAGCGTCCGCAAGGTCTACGCCCCCTTCGAGGCGGGCCTGGCCTCACCGACCGGCCGCGTCTACCACCACGAGATCCCCGGCGGCCAGCTCTCCAACCTGCGCACCCAGGCCATCGCGCTCGGCCTCGGCGACCGCTTCGAGGACATCGAGGCCATGTACGCCGCCGCCGACCGGATGCTGGGCCGCCTGGTGAAGGTCACCCCGTCGTCCAAGGTGGTCGGCGACCTGGCCCTGCACCTGGTGGGCGCCGGCGTCTCCCCGGCGGACTTCGAGGCGGAGCCGGACCGGTTCGACATCCCCGACTCCGTCATCGGCTTCCTGCGCGGCGAGCTGGGCACCCCGCCCGGCGGCTGGCCGGAGCCCTTCCGCAGCAAGGCGCTGCGGGGCCGCGCCGAGGCCAGGCCCCTGCCGGAACTGACCGCCGACGACCGCACCGGGCTGGCCAAGGAGCGCCGGGCGACGCTCAACCGGCTGCTGTTCCCCGGGCCGGCCCGCGAGTTCGACACCCACCGCGCTTCCTTCGGCGACACCAGCGTCCTGGACAGCAAGGACTTCTTCTACGGGCTGCGCCCCGGCAAGGAGTACACCGTCGACCTCGACCCCGGCGTGCGTCTGCTCATCGAGCTGCAGGCGGTCGGTGACGCCGACGAGCGCGGCATGCGCACCGTGATGTCCTCCCTGAACGGGCAGCTCCGGCCGATCCAGGTCCGCGACCGGTCGGCGGCCTCCGACGTCCCGGTCACCGAGAAGGCCGACCGTACCGACCCCGGCCATGTCGCGGCGCCGTTCGCGGGTGTGGTGACCCTGGCCGTCGCCGAGGGCGACGAGGTCGAGGCCGGTGCCACCGTGGCGACCATCGAGGCCATGAAGATGGAGGCCACGATCACCGCGCCGAAGTCCGGCACGGTGACCAGGCTCGCCATCAACCGCATCCAGCAGGTCGAGGGAGGAGACCTCCTCGTCCAACTCGCCTGAGCCGAGCAGCCGGAGCCCGACGGCCGCCGGCGCGGCGAGCGTGGGGACCGTCGGATTCGTCGGGTCCGTCCACATGTGGCCCGGGTCGCCGGCCTACGTGGTGCCGTCGGGGTACGGAGTCCGCGCCGTCGTCGAACCGGGCTCCGACGGCGCGGGCGACGGACGCGCCGGGACCCACGACCACCGCTCAGGCACTCTTCGGCGCCGCCTGCTGCACCACCTCGAAGGACCACAGCGTGGACCCGCTCGCCGCCGGCTTGGGACGCTCGCCGCCCTCCGCGCCACCGCCCCGGTGCGCCGCCTTCATGGGGCCCTCCATCCAGGCCTGGAAGGACTCCTCGTCACGCCAGCGCGTGTAGACGAGGTACTCGTCGGTGCCTTCCACGGGCCGCAGGAGCTCGAACCACTCGAACCCGTCGGAGTTCTCCACGGCGTGGGCCCGCGAGGCGAAGCGCTTCTCCAGGTTCTCGCGCTGTTCGGCGGGAACGGTCAGTACGTTGATCTTGACTACGCTCATGGCCCCATCCTGCCGTATGCCGGGGGGCGGGGGGCCTCCCGGCGGACCGGCGTTGTCAGTGCCGTGCACCAGAATGCGGGCAAGCGAGATCAACACCGGCCGGAGCGGGTAGGCGGTCTCGAGTCCCCGTCCCGGAAAGGCCACAGCAGATGCCGCTTGCCGTCGTACCCCCGCAGACCGCCGGCTCCCTCGTGACCGCTCGCCGCGGGGCCGGCCCGAGGGCCCCGCTCAGTCCCGCCGAGGCCGACGTCCTGCGGATCATCACCGACGCGCGTACCCCCGTGTTCGTCACCGTGCGCGACGGCGGACGGCGCAGATACAGCTACTGGCGGCCACTGGACTCGGCCACGGGCCGGGGCGGCTGCTACGCGGCGCTGCCCACCGCCGCGTGCGACCTGCTGCACGCCGCCGGCCGGATCACCCTGGGCGAGCCGGTGACCGACCCGGCCAGGACCACCTACCGGGTCAGGGCCGTGCGGACCCCGGCCGCCTCCGTACGCGCCGTGCGGGACCGGGCACACGCGGCGTGAGCGGCCGAGGGCCCTGGCACGAGGTGACCGGGGCTCAGTGCTCCAGGGCCGCCCGGAGCGCGGGGTCCGACGCCGCCCGCCACACCGACGGGAGTTCCTCCTGCCGTGCGCGGGCCCGCGCACGTTCCTGGCCGTGGAGCAGCCCCCATGTGAACGCGGACTCCCCCGCGCCATGGGCCGCCACCGCCAGCCCCCGCAGGGCGTCCTGGGTGACGACCGCGTCCTGGTGCTCACCGAGCAGCTTCTGCACCGCCTTGGCACGCCTGCCGAGGCGGGCCACGGGTTTGCCGAGCGCCGGGCGGGCGACCTCGGCCGCGTAGCGGACCTTCTTGGCCGCCTTGCGCGCCTGGTGCAGCGCCGTGTCCCGGGCCGGTCCCGCCGGCTGCTCCAGCGCGTGGTCCATGCGCCCGGCCAGCCGGTCGTACTCCTTGAGCACCGCCCGGGCCATCGTCCGGGCCGGCTTGCCCGCCGCGCCGGCGCGCAGGGGCGGCCGGCGGACCAGCCCGTCCAGCGCCTCCAGGAGACGCAGATAGCGGGACGAGGCCAGAGCCTGACGCGTACGCGTGCGGCCCGCTGCACCGCGGGACACGTCCCACACCCGCAGCCTGGCCGCGACCGGGCCGAGCACGAGGTGGTCGGGCAGCTCGGCGACCCCGGCGGCGAGACGCTCGCTCAGCACCTCCTGGTCTCGCTCCGCCCCCAGCTCGCCCGCCAGCCACTGGAGTTCCGCGCGCACGGGATCAGTGACCCGCCGGTCGAGCACCGACCGGTACGAGCGCAGACAGCTGCGCAGGCGCCGGCACGTCACCCGCATCCTGTGCACCCCGTCGGGCAGGTCGCGGCGGGCCGCCGGATCCAGTGCCACCAGGATGCCGGTCTGCTCGCGCAGGTACGCGAGCACGTGGGCGCCCGGGGACCCGGGCACCACCTCACCGGCCGACGGGCGAGGCCGCTCCCGCTCCACCGGGGCTCCGGTCTCCCGCAGCGCCCGGACGAGCTTGGAGGGACTGTCCGCCCGGACGATCCCCTTCTTGCGCAGTCTCCGCTCGACGGTGTCCAGCAGCCCGGCGTGCACCCCGTCGGCGAGCTCGACCTCCAGCTCGCTCCACTCGGCATGGCCACCACCGGCCGGCAGCGAGTCCGCGCGCACCTCGTCGAGGCTCAGCTCGGCGAGCACCCGGCCGTCGGCGTCGCGCAGGTGCCGCACGGTGCGGGCGGACCGGACGCGGACGACGGGACGCAGCTCGGCACCCCGCGTACGGGACACGACGAGCTCGCGCAGCACGCGCGGCACGTCGTCCGACAGCGGGGCCCGCACTTCCTCCCGGCTGTCCCCGGTGAGCGGCAGCTTCAGATGCCACCCGGCGTCCGGGCCGCCCGTCCGGCGGCGCAAGGTGGCCGACGTGCCGGCCAGCCGCAGATCCGCGGTGTCGTAGTACACCGCGTCCAGCTCCTCGGGCCCGGCCGCGGTGACCGAGGCGACGGGGCCGGCACCGGTCAGGTCCGGCAGCCCACCGGTACCGGGGGAGGGCGGCTCGTACTTTCGCTCTGTCTCGCGTTTCGACTGGGTCATGCTGTGTCCCTGAACGCGATCCGGCGCCTCAAACACGTCGGGCGGTGGGAGTGTTCTCCGGCTGCCGCGGCGCGGCGGCTCAGGCCCCCCGCACGCCCCACCGGGCACACCCCCCGCCCCCTCAGCCGCCGGCGGCGAGCCAGGGCCGCGGATCGGCGTAGTACCCGCCGAAGACGACTTCGAAGTGCAGGTGGGGGCCCGTGGACAGGCCGGTGGAGCCGACCCGGCCTATCGGGGTCCCGGCCTCCACGGACTGCCCGACGGTGGCCTCCAGGGACGACAGGTGGCTGTAGGTCGTCTCCAGCCGCTTGCCGTCGATGCTCCCGTGGTCGACCACGACGCGGTTGCCGTACGCGGTGGTCGGCGCGGCGAACACGACCCTGCCCTGCCGGGCCGCGACGACCGGCGCTCCCTGGGGAGCCGCGAAGTCCACGCCGGTGTGCAGCTTGGTCACCCCGGTCAGCGGGTGCTCCCGCGAGCCGAAGGGCGAGGTGATGGTGAGCGGGGAGACCGGAGCGGACAGGAGCGCGCCGGCCGCCGCCCCCGTACCGTCGCCGGAGTCGTCCCGGTCGAGTGCCTCGTACCGGGGGATCAGGGCCTTGACCTCGCCGAGGTAGGTCTCCGCGGCGGGAGGCACACGCCCCGCCTCCGCCACGGCGTCCGGCCCCGTCGCGTAGGCGGCGAGGGTCAGGTCCACGAGGTCCCCGTTGACCCTGCCCTCGGTGCGCAGGTCGGTCACCTTCCCGGCCAGGGAGCAGTCCCGCCGGCCGAGGGCCATGATGGCGTCCGCCGGATCGCGGGGCGAGGAGCGCCCGCTGCCGTCGTCGTCCCTGCCCCAGGTCCGCCACTCGCTGTCCGTGAAGGCGGCGATGCCCTTCTGCCCCGACAGGCCGTCCGTGTCGTCGCTCCAGCCGGAGAGCTGGTCGATCTGGGCGGCCAGCACCGACGGCTCGAGGACCGGGCAGGCCGACGCCGCCTTGCGCAGCCACGGGACGTACGAGGGGTCGATGCCGGCCGCGGCGGTCTGACCCGAGCCGGAGTCCTCGGGCCACGGGGAGGGCAGGCCGCCCGTCAGCGCGAGGAACGCGGCCACACCGGTGACGGTCACCAGGCCCGGCAGCACCAGCAGCGTGACGGGTCCCGGACCGCGACGCCGCCGCTTACCGGCCCGTTCCCGTTGTTCCGGTACGGGTGCCGGATCCGGCTGTCGGTCCGGTCCCGGCCGCTGCCGCCGCTCCCCGTCCGTGTCCTCGGACGCCTCCGTCACGGTCAGCCGCTCGTCGTTCACCTGGGCGCTCGCCAGGACGTGTCACTCACGCAGGGAGACTAACGGCCCGTTCCGCGAGCGTCAGGAGCCCCCGAGGCAGAAGGGGCTGCCCGAACGGGCAGGACCGTGGGGCATCCGGTGCCCGCTGCCCGGCCGTCACTCCGCGCTCCACCGGCAACGCTATGATCCCGGCCCATGGGCGTCTCCTGAACCGGCCGCACGGTCCCCAGTCATCCGCCCGGCGGACGCCGGGCGTCGGTCACACATGCCGCGCGCCACTCAGGAGACAGTCACCCCATGTCCGTTCACTCCCGCTGCCCCGCCCTGGACGACCGCATCGCCCTGCTGCGGCGGCTCGCCCGGTCCGAACCCCGTCTCGAAGGCGTACTCCTCTACGGATCCTGGACGGTCGGCGAGGCCGACGCCCACTCCGACATCGAGGCGTACCTCTACGTGGAGGACGAGCACCTCGACGCCTTCGACGCCCGGGCCTTCCTCGCGCAGCTCGCTCCGCTGCGGCTGGCGTACACCAACATGTACGGCATCCTCGCCGTCGTCTTCGACGACCTGATGCGCGGCGAGTTCCACATCACGCCGGCCGGCCCCGGCATCGAGGAAGTCCCCACCTGGCGGGGCATGGTCCATCTGCCCCGCCCCGAGGACGCCGTCCTGCTGGACCGCACCGGACGCCTCACCGCGGCCGCCCGGCACCTGGCCACGTTCGTGCCGCCCGAGCCGGCCGGCACCGCGCAGCAGCTCACCGACGAACTGGCCAACTGGACCCTGATGCTGGCCCACGTCCTGGCGCGCGGTGAAGTGGCCCGCGCCCACGCCCTGTTGCACGGTGTGGTCGCCCCACAGCAACTGCAGCTGTGCCGGCTCCTGCGCGACAGCACCGCGCACTGGCTGACGCCCAGCCGGGCACTGGAACGGGATCTGCGCGCCGCCGACGTCGACCGCTACATCACCACGACCGCCGCCGCCCGGGAGGGCGAGCTGCGCGCGGCGGCGCGCGAGAGCTGGCGGTGGAGCCGTGAGCTGAGCGCCGAGGCGGCCGGCCGCTGGGCCGTCCGGGTGCCGCGGCGGCTGCACGAACAGATCGCGGAGCTGCTGGCGGCCGGCCGTCCGGGCTGACCGGTCGGCCCGGCAGGACGGGGGAGCGCCGCGGATCAGTGGGGCGGCGAGGGGCGGACGGCGAGGACGGCGATGTCGTCGGCGCTGTCGGCCCCCAGGCCGATCAGCAGCTCGTCGCAGAACGTGTCGAGGGGCTCGCGGGACAGTTCCGCGGCGAGGCGGCGCAGCCGGTCCAGCGCGTCGTCGAGGGGCTCGTCACGGCGCTCGATGAGGCCGTCGGTGTACAGCAGCAGGGTCGAGTGGGCCGGCAGCGCGTGGTGGGCCGTGGGCCGCGGAACATCGGGGTCCATGCCGAGGAGCAGGCCCGCGCCTTCGTCGAGGTAGCGGGTCTCGCCCTCCCGGGTGGTCAGCAGGGGCGGCAGATGTCCGGCGGAGGAGTGCTTCAGCTCCCAGGGACCCTGCGCCGGCCCCTTGACCAGGCCGTAGACACAGGTGGCGGTGGCCTCCCGGTGGAGGCTGTGGTTCGCCAGGTCCAGGCGGCGGAGCACCATCGCGGGCGGCTCCTGGCGGTCGACGGCGATGCCGCGGAGCATGCTGCGCAGCTGGCTCATGGCGATGGCCGCGTCGAGGTTGTGTCCCGTGACGTCGCCGATGACCACGGCCGTGTCACCGCTGGGCACGACGAAGCTGTCGTACCAGTCCCCGCCGACCTGCGCGGTGGTCGAGGACGCGGCGTAGCGGGCCGCCAGCTGCAGGCCCGCGGGCTCCGGCAGCACCGGCAGCAGGGAGCGCTGAAGCCGCTCGGCGATGGAGCGCGTCTCCTGGTACAGCCGGGCGTTGTCCACCCCCAGCGCCAGGCTGTGGACGAGGTCGTCGACCAGGGCCAGGTCGTCCTGGGTGAACGGCCGTCCCTCGGGGGCACGGGTCAGGGTGAGGGCCCCGAAGATCTTCCGGCGCGCCCGCAGCGGAGCGACGACGGCGCTGCCCGCCCCGAGCCCCCGCAGCAGTTCGAAGTAGTGCCTGTCCAGCGCGCTCTCGGCCCGGCTCGGCGGCACGACGTCGGCGAGCAGCAGGGGCCCCGCGCCGCGCAGTACCCGGGCGAGCGGGCCGCGCGACTCCTCCGCGACCGGCGGCAGCCTGCCCTCGTACCCCGCGGGGCGCAGGCCCTGGGGGTCCCGGTGGACGACACACACCCGGTCCACCTGGGCCTGCTCGGTGAACAGGTCCACCACACACCAGTCGGCCAGCCGCCGCGTCAGCAGCCGGCCGGCACGCCGCAGCCCCTCGTCCAGGTCCAGGGTGTTGTTGAACTGCGCCCCCAGGTCGGCCAGGAGGGAGAGCCTGTCCAGCGCCGACATGCCGCCTTCGGCGCCGCTCGTCCTCCGGTCGCGCTCCGGCGCGGTCGGCGGCGGGCCTCCGTCGGCTCCCGGAGCCGCCGTCTGCCCGCTTCTGTCGGGAGCCGCCTTCGGCACGTCGAGGGACGTGGTCGCCCGCGGGGCGAGCTGGCCGACGAAGACGGTGCGGCCGTCGGCCGTCTCCTGGGTCTGGATGATCAACTGCACCGGGACCATCCCGCCGTCACGGTGCAGCGCGGGAAGCGGCACGGAGCGGCCCACGATGCGGGCACGTCCGGTGAGCAGCAGCGAGGAGAACGCCGCCGTGTGGCGCCCGCGCAGGTGCTCGGGGATGAGCGTGGTCAGCCTGCGCCCGATGAGATCGTCCGGTGCCCAGCCCAGCAGGTCCGCCGCCGGACCGTTCGCCGCGATGATCCGGTTGCCCTCGTCGGCCGCGATGGTCGGCACCCTGCTGGCCTGCACCTGGCCGGCGTCCCACGGCACGAGCTCGGAGGAGCTGACCTCCGGCTCACGTGGCATCACCGTCCACGCGGTGGGGCGGCCCCCGGTCAGCTGTCCGACGATCTGGCCGAACAGCCAGTCCTGGAAGGCGCGGGCACGCGGCAGATCCGGCAGGGTGAGCAGCAGTTCCTCCCGCGCGCCCTCGTCGGCCAGGTCGAGCACGCGGCGCAGGGTCCGTACCGCCGGCGCGGAGTCGGCCGGCATCGGCAGGCGCAGGGAGCGGAGGTTCGACTCGGAGCGCGGTTCCTCCAGCGCGGCCGTCACGCAGGCGCTGATCACGTTGTTGATGTCGTGGGCGGTCGCGAGGTCCTCGGGCCCCACCCGCAGGTCCGCTCCGACGGCCGCGGCGAGGGCCACTTCGCGCAGCACCGCGTGCCGGTGCTGCGCGCACGCGAAGTTCAGCGCACTCGGCACGTCGACGAGCGTCACCGTCCGTGGGGAGGGCCACGGCGGCGCGGCGACCTCCCAACCGGGCGACGGCGGCGGCGGACCGTCGGGCCACAGCTCGAACCACACCGTCTTGCCCTCGTCGCCGGAGTCGACCCCGCACCGCGAGGCCAGCTGCTCCACCAGTGACAGCCCCTGTCCCGTACCGGCGTACGGCGGGCAGTGCTGCGGTACGAGTCCACGGCTCGGCCGTCGGTCACCGACCCGTACGCGCACCCGGCCCTCGGGGCGTGACACCGTCACCTCGACCTCGGTCCGCGCGTGCAGCACCGCGTTGGTGACCAGCTCGCTCACCAGGAGCTGAGCCGTGTCCATCAGGTCCGCGGCGACGTCGTCCAGTGCGGTGCGCACGAAGCGTCGGGCCGATGCCACGCTCCCCGGCCGCTCGGGGAACCGCCGTGACACCGTCGCCGGATCGAGGTAACCCATGCCCCCAGTGTGGGCCCCGGACGGCCCGCCCTGCAGCGCGCCGTCCGGGCGCGCCCTGCTCTCGTCGCCGTGTCCGTCCGCCGGTCGGGTGAATGTCCCGGGGCGGGCCGGGAGGGGCCGGACCCGGTGGGCGGGGATCACTCCGACGGCCCGCCGGCGTGGCACCGCGTTCCCACCGGCGCGCGGGTCACCGCGGGAGGCGAACCGTGTCCGGCTCGCGACGGACCGGCTCCGGACGGTGGTCACGAGCCGATCGTGACCACCACGCCGGTACGGCGGGCCCGCTCGGCGGCCCGGACGACACGGCGGGTCCGCAGGCTCGCGGCGCCGTCCGACGCGAGGGCGCTCGTGTCTCCGGTGGCGACCGCGTCGAGGAAGGCGTCGACCACCTGTCAAGGCTCCGAAACGACGATCGGTGCTCGAAAGTGATTGGAGAGGGGGCGTTGAGTGCACAATAAATCACGAGGCGTCGGTTGCCGGGTGCGCGGGAACGATGAGAACGAGCCGGGTGGGAGCCGTGATCGGCGGGCTGCCGCGCGACTGGTAGCGTCGCGTGGTCGCGGCGGGCGGCGCGAGAGAGGTGTCGGTGCGTGGGTGAGCGGCAGGACCGTGAGTGGGTGGCGATGACGCCGGGCGATTTCGACCTGGACGCACCCCTGGTCCTCAACGTGGGCACCGGTCCCGTCACGGTCCCGGCCGAGCCGGACGAGTACGGCACGGCACCGCTGTTCGGGGACCCGGCGCCCGCACCGGGCACGTCCCGCCGGAACCGGCGGCACGGGACGTCACCCGCCCAGGAGCGGCTGTTCTGACCGTCCCCGCCACGGGGCTACGGGAAGCCGGACGCGCCGTCCGTGAACGCCGGCGCCGCGTGAGCGGCGGCCTTCACCTGTGCCCGAGTGGAGCGGAGCGACCCGTGCGCACCTGGGTGAGTCGCGTGCGATCAGGGACGGGCCGCGGCCCTTCAGGTGCGCGGAACTGCTCGGAACGGCTTTGTATCGAGCACGTATTGACATGTAACGGCTGAGCCCGTCAGAGTCATGCCCCGGCAGTGCCTGCCCGTGCCCGACCGTGATGCGACCACCCACCGAGGAGTGTTGCCGTCATGTCCGAAACGCCCGCTGTCTCACGCCGACTGCTGTTGGGCGGAGCCGTCGCCACCGGCGCGCTCGCCGCCGGGGTGGCCGCGTCGGCCCCGTCCGCGTCCGCCGCCGAACCGGCACCCCGCCGCAGACCCGGCCAGAGGTCCATGATCGGTGTGCCGTTCGACGTCCACAGAACCGTCCGTGTCGGTGTCATCGGCCTCGGCAACCGGGGTGGCGGCATGATCACGGGCTGGGCGGCCGTACCCGGCTGCACCGTGACCGCCGTCTGCGACATCCGCGCCGACCGCGCGAAACGCGCCGCCGACCGACTGGAGAGCAAGGGCCATCCGCGCCCCGCCGAGTACGGCGGCTCGGCCGACTCCTACGCCCGGATGCTCCGGCGGGACGACATCGACCTGGTGTACGTCGCCACCCCGTGGGAGTTCCACTACGAGCACGGCAGGGAGGCGCTGCTCAGCGGCAGGCACGCGGTGGTGGAACTTCCCGTCGCCACGGAACTGCGCCAGCTCTGGGACCTCGTCGACACCTCCGAGCGCACGCGCAGACACCTGCTCCTGTCCGAGAACTGCAACTACGGCCGCAACGAGCTGGCCATGCTCAGGATGGCGCACGACGGCCTGTTCGGAGACATCACCAACGGCCACGGCGGCTACCTCCACGACCTGCGCGAACTCCTCTTCTCCGACACCTACTACACCGACTCCTGGCGGCGGCTCTGGCACACCCGCTCCACCGCCTCCTTCTACCCCATGCACGGACTGGCTCCCATCGCGGCGGCCATGGACGTCAACCGCGGCGACCGCATGACCACGCTGCGCGCCACCGCGACCGCGCCGAAGGGGCTGGCCGACTACCGCGCACGCTTCGTCCCCAGGGACCACCCCTCGTGGAAAGAGACGTACATCAACGGCGACCTGATCACCTGCATGATCGAGACGGCGCGGGGACGGACGATCCGCGCGGAGCACGACGTGAGCTCGCCCCGTCCGTACAGCCGCATCAACACCCTCGCCGGCAGCCGGGGAATCGTCGAGGACTACGCGGGCCCCTCCCCGACCGGAGCCCGGATCTACGTCGAACCGGACCACGGCGGCCACACCTGGCGCGACTTCGAGAGCTACCGCAAGGAATACGACCACTGGCTGTGGCAGAAGGTCGGTGACGACGCCGCGAACAACGGCGGCCACGGCGGCATGGACTATGTCCTGCAGTGGCGGACCGTCCAACTGATGCGCGCCGGGCTGGTGCCGGACATCGACGTGTACGACTCGGCGGCCTGGTGCGCGCCCGTCCCGCTGAGCGCCGCGTCGCTGGCCAGGGACGGCCGCCCCGTCGAGATCCCCGACTTCACCCGAGGCGCCTGGCGCGAGCGCAGGCCCGGCCTCGACTCGGCTCCCACCGACATGCCGCCCGGCGGCTGAGCTCCGGCCGGCCCCGGGCCGCTCCGCCACGGCACTGGGCGGCACCGTGGCGGGGCGACGGCGCGGACCGGCCCCCGGCGCCGCAACACCTCCGTGCGGGGCGGCGCTACCGCGCCAGGGCCGCCTCCGGCCCCATGACGACGACCGGCTCCTTCTCCGGGTCCAGAGCGTTCAGCAGCGCGCGCATGTGCTCCTCGCTCAAGGACACGCAGGCGTTGGTCGGCCCGCCGTGGTCCACGTGGATCCAGATCCCGCCGCCCTTGTCCTCACCCAGCGGTCGTGTCTCGTCCAGTGGGGTGGTGCCGGGCACCCGGTTGTAGTCGATGGCGATCACGAAGTCGAACGAACCCTCCAGCGGCTCGCCGAGGTGCCCGGTCCCCACCGCGTTGAACAGCGGGTCCTGGTCGTAGGGGAGGCGGGTGCCCGGGTCGGGCAGCAGGCCACCGGCGTCACTGAGGGGGAACACGCCGATGGGTGTGCGCAGATCGTCCGCCACGTGGTCCTCGGTCCAGCCGCGCAGGCCGTTGTGGGCCGGCCAGGGCCCGGCGACGGCGCGCCACCCGTGTACGGGGTCCCGCTCGTACAGCACCGCCTGCGCCCGGTACGAGGTCTCCGTCGGGCCCGTGACCACCAGGGCCTGCCGGGATCCGGAGGGGAGCCCGGCCCGCATGGCCGGCCCCAGCCCGGGGAGGGGGCGGTGGAGCGGGCGCGGGGGAGCGGGGTGGGGGG
>NZ_JAGMUE010000362.1:0-714 GCF_019049165.1 Streptomyces sp. AC627_RSS907 | reverse complement strand
CTGCGCCATGCACCTGGACGACGCCCTGCTCACCGAGTTGACCGAAGACCGGATCGCCGCCGTCATGGCCCCCAAGATCACCGGAGCGGCCGTCCTCGACCTCCTCCTGCGCGACCGGGAGTGCGACCTGTTCCTGATGTACTCCTCGGAGTCGGCCACGCTGGGGAACGTCAAGCAGACACCGTACGCGGCCGGCAACCTCTACCTTGAGGCGCTCGTCCGCCGTCGCCGCCAGGAAGGCCGGCCCGGCCTGGCCATCGCCTGGGGAGCCATCGCTGACGTGGGCTACGTGGCGCGCAACGGGCTGGGCGCGGCCATGGAACACATCGGGCTTGGCCTGCTGCCCGTATCCGAGGCGCTCGCCGCCGCCGGCACGCTGCTGGGCTCGGACGCCGAGGTGGCCGGTGTCATCCGCAGTGACTGGGGGCGGGGGATGCGGCTGATGCCCTCCCTCGGCAGCCCCCGGCTGTCGCCGCTGCTGCCCCAGAACACCGCGGGTGACGGCCTCGACCACGAGGAACTGCTGGGCACACTGGCCCGCATGTCGGGGGACGAGGCGCTCACCCACCTGACCGAACGGCTCACCGAGATCCTGGCAGGCGTCCTGCAGATGGACCCCGAGGGCATCGACCCGCACGGCCGGCTGGACTCCTACGGACTCGATTCGCTGATGGCGACGGAACTCCTGGTCACCCTCAACCAACGCTTCAACGT
>NZ_JAGMUE010000361.1:0-811 GCF_019049165.1 Streptomyces sp. AC627_RSS907 | reverse complement strand
CGCCACGGCCTGGCCCTGCTCACGGCACCGGACGGGCCGGCCGGCCCCCTCGCACCGACGCCGGACGGGCCGGCGGCGCGGGACGCCCCCACGCCGCGTCCCTGAACACCGCCCCACGCCGCGCGTCCGCGCGCACCGTACGAACGCCCGGCTGGCCCGCCGCTCAGGCCGCGCCGTGCGGACCGGGCAGGTCGCTGTCGTCGATCCACGAGCCGTGGATGCCGCCCGGCACGCGGTGCGGGAGCTCGACGGTCGCCAGCGGGCCCGACCCCAGGTCGGCGGCGTTGAGGACCAGGAGGCGCGAGGTGTCGTCGGCGAGGTCGCTGACCAGGGTCAGCAGATACCCGTCGTCCTCCCGGACGCCCCCGTCGGCCGGCACGAACACCGCCTCGCCCGGCATCTGCCCCGGCCCCAGACGCCACAACTCCCGGCCGCCGGCGTCGTGGTCGTACTTGACGACGGCGTACTCGGTCAGCTCCGGCCCGGGAAAGGCCACCCCGTACACGAACCGGTTCGCGCTCCCGGTGAACTCCGCGTTGATCGTCGGGAACTCGCTGACCAGCCCGTCCAACGGCTGCTCCGTGGCGCGCCCGGTGACCGGATCGAGGACCCAGCGGTGGGCGGTGGAGCCGACGACCGGATCGGGCGCGTGGCCGGGCGCCCCGGTCCACCACTTCCAGGACTGCTCCCACCCGGCGCGGTCGTAACGCGGCCCCGTGAGGACGACGCGCCCCCGCTCGTCCTCGTACGCGTTGGCCACGTGCAGCAGCGCCCCGGGCGCCACCTCGTACCACCGCACGACCGCCGGCCC
>NZ_JAGMUE010000360.1:0-596 GCF_019049165.1 Streptomyces sp. AC627_RSS907 | reverse complement strand
ACTTCGTCGTGGCCCCGCTGCCCACCCGGGACGGCGCCGCCGTCCGACGCCTTGGCCCCCGGTTCGCGGTCAGCGTCTTCCCGTACGAGAGCGGCGAGGCGGGCGCGTTCGGGCAGGAGCTGTCCGAGGCCGAGCGCGGTGCGCTGCTCGACCTGCTGGCGACCCTGCACCGCAGCGCGGTACCCGAACCCCTCGCCGAATTCTCGCCGGAGTCGCCCACGGGTGACGTGCTGCGGCGGGCGCTGGCCGAGTGCGGGCGCCCCTGGCGCGGCGGCCCGTTCGCCGAGTCGGCGCGGGAGGTGGTGGCCGACGCCGCCGCCGCGCTGCGCGAGCGGCTGGCCGCCCACGACGCGTGGGCGGCCGAGGTGGCCGGGCGGGGCGCGCGGCGCGTGGTCACCCACGGCGAGCCGCACCCGGGCAACGTGCTGCGGCGCGCCGGCGCGGGCCACGCGGGCGACCGGCCGCTGCTCGTGGACTGGGACACGGTGCGGCTCGCCCACCCCGAGCGGGACCTGTGGCTGGTGGCCACCGGCCCCGCCGACCTGGACCGGTACGCACGGGCCAGCGGGCACACCCCGGACCCCGCAGCGCTGGCC
>NZ_JAGMUE010000359.1:0-2625 GCF_019049165.1 Streptomyces sp. AC627_RSS907 | reverse complement strand
TGATGCGGATGCTGTGGCGGTGGCTCTGCGGGGTGAGAGGGTCACGGGGGTGGTGCATGCGGCGGGTGTGCTGGATGACGGTCTGCTGACTGATCTGTCTGCGGAGCGGTTGGATGCGGTCTTCGGTGCGAAGGTGGACGCGGCCCGTAACCTTCTCGCGGCGACCGAGGGTCAGGATCTCGCGGCGTTCGTGTTGTATTCGTCGGCTGCGGGTCTGTTCGGCAATGCGGGTCAGGCGAACTACGCGGCGGCGAACGCGTTTTTGGATGCCTATGCGAGCAGTCTGCGTTCCGGGGGTGTCCCGGCGACGTCACTCGCGTGGGGTCTGTGGGACGCCGGTATGGGCGAGAGCTTGTCGGCGGTGGACCGGGATCGTATGCGGCGCGGTGGCATCCTGCCGTTGACCGTGGAACAGGGCCTGGCCGCCTTCGACGCCGCACTCGGTGCCGGCACACCCCTGGTCGTCCCGCTGGCGATCGACACCGCCGCACTCCGAGAAGCCACCGGCGTACCAGCGCTGCTGCAGGGATTTGTCGGCACCCCGAACCGCTCGACCGGCGGTACCACCTTCGGGCGGCAACTGGCCGCCCTGCGCGCCGGACAGCGCGTCGATGCGGTGCTCGGTCTGGTCCGGGCCCAGGTGGCGGACGTACTCGGTTACGGCAGGGCCGAGGACGTCGACCCCGAGCGCGCCTTCAACGAACTGGGCTTCGACTCGCTCACCGCGGTCGAGCTGCGCAACCGCCTGGCCACAGTCACCGGACTACGGCTGCCGTCCACACTGGTCTTCGACTATCCGAACGCCACCGTACTCGCTGGACACCTCGCCGCCGAACTGGCCGGCGCGGCGCCCGAGGGGGCCACACCGACGCTCGCCGCCCGAACCGACGAGCCGATCGCGATCGTCGGTATGGCCTGCCGCTACCCCGGCGGGGTGAACAGCCCGGACGAGCTGTGGGACCTGGTCGCCAACGGCCGTGACGCGATCGGTGCCTTCCCCGACGACCGGGGCTGGGACCTGGAGAACCTGTACCACCCCGACCCCGACCACCCCGGCACCTCGTACGCCCGGGAAGGCGGATTCCTCTACGGTGCCGGGGACTTCGATCCAGCGGTGTTCGGCATCTCGCCGCGTGAGGCCCTCGCCATGGACCCGCAGCACCGCCTGCTGCTGGAGACGTCGTGGGAGGCGTTCGAGCGGGCCGGGATCGACCCGTCGGGACTGCGTGGTTCACGGACGGGCGTGTTCACCGGGGTCATGTACGGGGACTACGCGACCGTCCTGGAACAGGCCGAGGCACAGGTCGAAGGCTTCTTCGGGACCGGCGGCAGTGTGGCGTCGGGGCGGGTGTCGTACACGTTCGGTCTTGAGGGGCCGGCGGTGACGGTGGACACGGCGTGTTCGTCGTCGTTGGTGGCGTTGCACCTGGCGGTGCAGGCGCTGCGCAGTGGCGAGTGCGACGCGGCACTGGCCGGCGGCGTCACCGTGATGTCCACGCCGAACACCTTCGTCGGCTTCTCGCGGCAGCGGGGTCTGGCGGCTGACGGGCGGTGCAAGTCGTTCGCGGAGGGTGCGGACGGTACGGGGTGGGGTGAGGGCGTCGGTATCCTCCTGGTGGAGCGACTGGCCGACGCCGAGCGCCTCGGGCACCCGGTGCTCGCCGTGGTCCGGGGCAGCGCGGTCAACCAGGACGGCGCGTCGAACGGGTTGACGGCTCCGAACGGTCCCTCGCAGCAGCGGGTGATCCGTCAGGCCCTGGCGAACGCGCGGGTCTCCGCCGCCGACGTGGATGTGGTGGAGGCGCACGGTACGGGGACGCCGCTGGGCGACCCGATCGAGGCGCAGGCGCTGCTGGCGACCTACGGGCAGGACCGTGCGGCCGGTGAGCCGTTGTGGCTGGGCTCGGTGAAGTCCAACCTGGGACACACGCAGGCGGCTGCGGGCGTGGCTGGGATCATCAAGATGGTGCAGGCGATGCGGCACGGGGTACTGCCCCGTACCCTGCACGTCGACGAGCCCTCTTCCCAGGTGGACTGGGCCTCGGGTGCGGTGGAGCTGCTGACCGAGGAACGGCCCTGGGATGTCGAGGGCCGGCCGCGGCGTGCGGCGGTGTCGTCCTTCGGCATCAGCGGGACGAACGCTCACGTCATCGTCGAATCCGTACCGGCCACCGCTCCGGCGGAGATGTCGTTCCCGGAGCTCCCCGCTGTCCCGGTGGTCCTCACCGCTGCGACGGAGCGGGCCCTTACCGGACAGGCCGAGCGGCTTCGCGAGTACCTGCTGACCCACTCGGATGCCTCGGTGGCAGACGTCGCCTGGACGCTCGCACACCGTGCGCCGTGGACCCGGCGCACGGTGTTGCTGGCCGCGGATCGCGACCAGTTGCTCGAGGCGCTCGCTGGTCTGCCGCCGGCATCCGTGGGAGCTCGTTCCGGGACTTTGGCGGTGGTGTTCACCGGGCAGGGGTCGCAGCGGGTGGGTATGGGCCGGGAGTTGTATGAGGTGTTTCCGGTGTTCGCGGCGGCTTATGACGAGGTGTGTGGGGCGCTGGGTCTGTCGCTGGGTGGTCTGGGTGCGGGGGAGTTGGAGGAGACGGGTTGGGCGCAGCCTGCGATCTTTGCGCT
>NZ_JAGMUE010000358.1:4550-10298 GCF_019049165.1 Streptomyces sp. AC627_RSS907 | reverse complement strand
GGGCATGGGGGGGCGGGCTTTCGCTGAAGGCCGGGGTGGGGGGCGACGGGTGAATGGCCGCTCACGCCGGTCCGGGCGGGGTCACACGGGACGGGCGGGCACCGGGGAACGCGCTCTTCGACGACACGGGCGAGCAGGGTGGCACAGATGCCGCGGGACCGGCCGCCCGCGGATCGCCGTCGGCCCGGCCGGCACGGCGGAGGCGTCCCGTCGGCGGTACGGCGTCGGCGCGGCGTCCGCACGGTCCGGCGGCGGTTCCGGTCGCACCCCGGCGGCTGCGGAGCCGGTGCGGACGGTGGACCGGGTGCGGAGGGGGGCGGTCGGTATCAGGGGCTTGCCTTCCGTTGGGGCTGCGGGGGAGCCTACGCGGGCCCGCGGGTGACGGGATCAGCCGGTGTGCCCGGCCGGCCCGGTGAGGTGTTCCGGGTGTGCGGAGATGCCCCGGATGCGCGGCACATGCCTCGGTTCCGCGGACGGCGCGAACGGTGCCATGTCCGGCCCTCAGCGGGCGGCGCGCGGCGCGTCCACCGCCATGCCTGCCGTGGTGCTGATCACCGCGTCGGCGCTCGGCAGGTGGGCGGCGGTGGAGACGGAGCGGGTGAAGACCCCGACAGCGCAGCGACCGCCGTCGGGGTTCTTCGACGACGCCGTGACGACGCCGACCTCCGTGCGTACGGTCGGCAGACAGCCGGTCTTGCCCGCGACACGGACGTCGTCGAAGGGGAAGCCGGAGGCCGGGCGGTGCGGCCGGACCTGGAGGCCGAGGGTGCGGCGCATGGCCACGCAGAGCTCCGGCAGTCCCGCCCGGTCCCGCCAGACGACCGTGAACAGCCGGGTCATGCCGCGCGGTGTGCCCTGGTCGGTGCGGGCCGGGTCCAGCACGCGCGGCCGGGAGACGGCGTGCGGGGCGAGCGGTGCCCGGGACGCATCGGGGCCGGTGTCCTCCCGGATCATGGTCGGCATGCCGCGGAAGTCGGCGAGAGCGGTCAGCGGGACCGACGTCGAGCTCATGAGCGGCCAGAGCGGCCGGCCGGCGGGGCGGTGGACCGAGCACGTTCGTGGCGTCCGGGAGCGGCAGCCGCCTCGCCTTGGTGATGCTGACCTGCCTGCCGACGCGTTCGAGCGGCACTCCCCGCTCCGTCTCCAGGCGCTGGATCCGCTGTGACAGGGGCGGCTGTGCCCTCCCCAGGCAGGCGACGGCCCGGCCGAAGTGTGACGCTTCCGCAGCAGTCACGAAGCGCTCCAGGTGCCGCACAAGGCCCATGATCAGCTGCGATATCAATAGTTGATGAATACCGATCCATATCAATCTTGGACATGAGGCGCGGGCACCTGGTGTTCTCCTCCCATGCCCTCCACAGTGACGCCCCACGTGACCCCGCTCGACGGCCGTCGGGCCGACGCCGCCGCCGACACCGTGCGCGTGGCCAGAGAACGGTTCGTGTCGGAGCTGTACCAGCAGCACCGACGGGCGGTCTTGCAGTATGCCGCGCGCCTGCTGCAGGGCGACTGGCACCGAGCCGAGGACATCCTCCAGGAGGCCGCCGTGCGCGCCTGGCGGCACGCCACCGACCTGGGCGGACGCCCGGACGACGTCCGGCCCTGGCTGTGGACCACGGTCAAGCACCTCGTGATCGACCATCACCGGGCCCAGCGGCGGCGGCCCGTGGAGTGGACACCGGTCGAGGAGGTGGAACTGTCGGTGCCCGACCAGGCGGACCGGATCGTGCGCAGCCGTCTCGTACACCACGCCCTGGCCGGCCTCACCGAGCAGCAGCGGGAGATCATACGGCTCATGTACTACGCGCAGTGGAGCGTCGCCCAGGTGGCCGAGCACCTGGACATCCCGGCCGGCACGGTCAAGTCACGGTCGTACTACGCCCTGCGGGCCCTCAGGCGCGCGCTGGACTCCACCGGCGAACGGATCTGAGACGACCAGCACCGGAGGCGGCCTTCCGGAGGTGACCGTGCTGGTGCGGCGCTGCGGACCGCTGCACGGCGACTGGCACGTGCGGCGGCCCCGGCCGGAGGGCGTCCTCGTGGGCCACCTGCGGGTGCGCGAGGCATCCGCTCCACGTGCGGAGGTGCTGGCGTGAAAGGGTCCTTCGGCTCGCCCGGCATCAGCGGCTCCTGCTTATCGGCTTCGGCGCGCCGCTGCCGACAGCCGTCGCCGCGCTCGCGGCGTACTCACGCTCCGGCGTGCTGGACGACCTGTTCATCCGGCCTGCCCGGACGGTGAACCGGTTGTCGCGGCGGGACGTAGTGACGAGCGTTCGTCGTGGACCGCTTGCTCGCGGAGAGCCGGCCCGACGGCAACGTTCACAGGAGGACATGTGCGCAAAGTAGTGGGCATCGTCGGCGGTCTGGCCCTGGCCGTCGGGATTGCCACCGTCGCGGTGGGCAGCGCCCAGGGGGCGTCGCCGGAGATCGTGCCCTACAAGCTGAAGAAGGGCGACCAGTGCCTGGTGGCCACTTCGGGTGGTGCCGTCACCATGGGCAGCTGCAGCAGCCCCAATGCCGTGTGGACCCATTCCGGTCCGGAGTACGACATGAAGTACAACAAGGGCACCGGCAAGTGCCTGGAGGCACAGGACCGCTTCGTGAAGACGGGCACCTGTAACGTCCAGAACGCCAACCAGCGCAACTGGCACAACATCCCCGCCGGTGCGACCGACGGTTACATGACGGTCGTCCCGTCGAAGTATTACCAGTCCAGTCCGACCGCGAAGCGCCACCTCACCAAGTGGGACGGCGGGTCGCTGTCGCTGGAGAAGAGCATCGGTGAAAGCCTCTCGACCAAGGCCGTGTGGAAGTGGATCGAGGCCAAGTGACGCACGTCGCACGCACCACGGCACGCCGCTGACAGGCGCGCCCGTATAGCTTCCCGGCGGACCCCGCCGCCACCCGGCTCCCGGGTGGCGGCGGGGTCCGTCCCGCTTCGCCGGGCGGCAGCCGTGACGGCACGACCACGGTGGTCGTGCCGGGCCTGGTGGCGACGGCCGGAGGCCGGCCGGAACGGCTCCTGTGGGCCAGTGCCGCGCAAGCGTTCCGCCGCCGTGGAGGAGGCAGGCCGGCTCACCGAGAGCGGGTCACGGATGCGGGAGCGGTCCCGCATCGCCGCCGAGCCGCACGACCTCACCGGCCCCGGCCGACGCGACCGGGCCGCGTGCCGACGTCCGGACACCGGTGGAGAAGTCACGCCGCGGCGGAGTCCTCGTCGACTTCTCCTGGGACGGCCCCGCGTTCCCCTCACCGCAAGGTGTGGACGGTGGCGTCACCGGCCGATCCCCGGGTCGGGATCCTGGTGACGGTGACCCGGTGCCCGTCGGTCAGGCGCCGCAGGCCCGCCGCGTCGGGCTGGAGCCTGCCGTGCTCGAACGTGACGAGGCTGATCCGGGTGCGGGCCGGCGGGGTCATGGCCCGGTACTGGGCGTAGGTCACCGCGTCGCAGCCGGAGTACCAGCCCATCTCGGGTTCGTAGCCGGTGACCAGCAGGCACGGTTCCGTCGAGTGCAGCTGCCGTGCGACGGGGACGGTGGAGTCGCTGAGCCGGTCCGGCGCGGGCATGGCGCCGTACGCGGTCACCTGCGCCGTGCCGAACACGGTCAGCAGGCCCAGGAGCCCCACCGCGGCCGTCACCCGACGGTTCCGCTCTCCCGCCAGGCCGGGGAGCTTGCCGACGCCGAGGACGAGCAGCAGCACGACGGAGAGGTACACGAAGCGGGGCCGTGGGCATGCCGCTGCCGCCGGCCAGGAAGGCCCGCCGGTCCAGGCTCTCGGGCGGGGGCATCACGTGGACTCCGGCCGTGAGGTGGATGTCCTCGGCCCAGCCGCCGTACAGGCCGTCATCGGGGGACAGGGTGATGCCGTAGGCCTTGTGGTGCGGACAGCGGGTGGTGGCGTGAGCGACGGTGCGATACCAGCAGCGGCCGCAGGTGCCGTACCTGTCGAGGAACGTGACGTCCTGTCCGAGGAGCCGTGGCCGTCCGTCCCGCACACCTCGCTGCCCAGGGTGCGCAGGGAGGGCACCGCCCGGTTCCAGTCCGGGCAGGGGCGCGTCACGGAGTTCGAGCGGAGCGTCGGGTTCCGGCATGACGACGGTGGTGACCATGGTCTTTCTCTGTTCCTGGACGCAGGGGGTGGGCGGGTGGCGGTCCAGAAGGAGGGACGGTGCGCCCTACCGCCTCCGCATGACCGATGAACGGGTCGGTGACCCGAACGGTTCACGGGGGTGCGGGATCGAGCCGGGGCGGACGCGTTCCGCCCGTGCCGCGGGGACGGCGGGCGTCGGTGGGCGGGAGCGTCTCCACCCTGGGGCAGAGCCGGATCTCCGCCTGTGCGGCGAGGCGGGGCGGGGGACGCGGCGGAATGCTTGTCAGTGAGACGAGAACGTCTCGCACACCACCAGGGGAGGAAACCCGATCATGGATCTCACCACCGTACTGATGCTGTCCGTCGGGGTCACCGGCGTTGTCGCGACGATGGCCTCCCGCGGTCGGTGGGAGGCCCCCCTCGGGCTGGTCGCCGCCACGATGATCCTGACGTTCCCGGTCACGTACATACTGCTGGAATGGCTGGCGGACGGGGCCGAACGGTGGTTGACCATGACGTTCCAGGTTGGGACGAGCCTTCTGGTCAGCGTGCTGGCCAGCCCGCTGTACCGGCGGTGGTGGCAGGGAGGCGCCACGGCGGACGCGGCGCACTGAACCGCTGGACCCGCTCGGTCGTAGTGCCTGGCGGGCGGCCCACCCACACGTGCGGAAGTCGTGCGCAGGTCCTCGGGGCCGGCCCGTCTCCGCGCCCTCTTTCCCGGAGGGGCACCGCGTACGAGGAGTAGACGGTATGACCGACCTGTCCCGCATCACCGTCCTGGGCATCGGTGTCCTGGGTTCACAGATCGCCTTCCACACGGCTTACAGCGGGCTGGATGTCGTGGCGTACGACGTCGACGAAGCCGCGTTGGAGCAGGCTCGGGAGCGGCTGGCGCTTCTGGTGCCGAGGTACGAGGGGGAGGTCGAGTCGGCCGGTGAGCAGGGTCGGGCGCGGCAGGCGCTGGAGCGGATCAGGCTGACCTGCGACCTGACCGACGCCGCCGGTGAGGCGGACCTGGTGATCGAGTCGGTGCCGGAACAGCCGGCCGTGAAGAAGGACGTTCTCGCCCGGCTCGGGGCCGTCGCCCCGGCCCACACGGTGTTTGTCACCAACACCTCCGCCCTCCCGCTGAGCGCTCTCGCGGACAGCACGGGCCGGCCGGAGCGGTTCCTGGCGCTGCACTTCGCCAACCTGGTGTGGCGGCACAACATCGCGGAGGTCATGGGCACCGACCGGACCGATCCCGAGGTCTACGCGGACGTGGTGCGCTTCGCGACGCGGATCGGGATGGTGCCGATCCCCCTGCGCAAGGAGAAGCCCGGGTACGTGCTGAACTCCCTCCTCATGCCGCTGCTGAAGGCCGCGGGTGAGCTGCTGACCGAGGATGTCGCCGATCCGGCCGCGGTCGATGACGTCTGGCGGATCGGGACCGGCGCGTCCTACGGCCCGTTCGAGATGCTGGACATCATCGGGCTTACGACGGCCCATCACATCGCTGCGCGCGGGGATGCCAAGCAGCGGGAGTTCGCCCGGCTCATCAAGGAGCGCTACATCGACAAGGGCAAGCTGGGTGTCGCCACGGGCGAGGGGTTCCACTGCTACCCCGGTGATGGCGGCCGCTGAGACGGCAGACCGGGCCGGTCCACCGGCCCTCGA
>NZ_JAGMUE010000358.1:3288-4540 GCF_019049165.1 Streptomyces sp. AC627_RSS907 | reverse complement strand
GCCCATCACATCGCTGCGCGCGGGGATGCCAAGCAGCGGGAGTTCGCCCGGCTCATCAAGGAGCGCTACATCGACAAGGGCAAGCTGGGTGTCGCCACGGGCGAGGGGTTCCACTGCTACCCCGGTGATGGCGGCCGCTGAGACGGCAGACCGGGCCGGTCCACCGGCCCTCGACGCGCCACGGCGGTGGCGGGACGGTGCGATCCGGTGCGTCCCGCCACCGCCGTGGCGCGTCGAGGGATGCCGCGCCGACCGAGCGTCCTGGCGGGCTATGCCGTGGGACTGGCGTGCCGGTCGACGTTGGCGGTGAGCTTGCGCAGCAGGACACGGACCGTCTCGATCTCCTCGGGTTCCAGGCCCATGGCGTCACCGATCACGGGTGGTACGGCGCGCAACTTCTTTCTGAGGTCCGCTCCCTCCGGCGTCAGGGCGATTTCCACCACCCGTTCGTCGTCAGCGCGGCGCCGCCGCCCGATGAGTCCGCGTCCCTCCAGACGCTTGAGGAGGGGAGTGAGGGTTCCGTGGTCCAGGTGGAGCCGGGACACGATGTCCTTGACTGGGACCGTGCCGTGCTCCCACAGGACCAGCAGTACCAGGTACTGCGGGTAGGTGAGGTCGTGGGTGCTGAGTAGGGGGCGGTAGATGCCTGTTACGGCGCGTGAGGCGGCGTAAAGGGTGAAGCAGAGGTGGTCGTCGAGGAAGAGGGATGGTCCGGTTTCCTCGACAGTGACCTCTCGTGTTGTGTTCTGAGTCACATTCTTTTCCTTTGTTGTGTTGCTGTTGCAGGTCAGGGGGTTTGGCCGGCGTCCTTTTGCCTTGTGTTCAAGTATAACGAAGTCGATTGCCTTGCACACAAGGTTCTTGTGTCATAGGTTCTTGGTCATGGTCAACGGGCCGGGCGGAGCACACCGCGGCGGTCCACGAGGAGAGCGAGAGAGTCATGACGAGCAACAGCACCCGGCGTTCGGTCCTCACCAAGGGCGCTCTGCTGGCGACCGCGGCGACCGCGGTGAGCGGCGCGACCCTGGCGTTCGCCTCCGGCGCGACGGCCGGCCCGGCCGACCGGGCGCCCCGGACGGGCACCTCGGCCGTCGCGGACCACGCCCGCGGCGGCAAGCCGACCGTCGTGCTGGTGCACGGGGCGTTCGCCGACTCCTCCAGCTGGAACGGTGTGATAGGCCAGCTCAAGCGGGCGGGCTACCCGGTCCTCGCCGCCGCGAACCCGCTGCGCGGCCTCCAGCAGGACGCGGCG
>NZ_JAGMUE010000358.1:0-3278 GCF_019049165.1 Streptomyces sp. AC627_RSS907 | reverse complement strand
GACGAGGACGATCCCGCTTGGTTCGCCTCCGTCGCGGTGCTGGACGAGGGCAGCTACGAGATCGTCCGGAGTGACACCAGTCGGCGTGAGCACGACGTCGCCACCCAGACCAGCATCAATCAGATCGCAGGCGACCTCATCAAGTGGCTGGCCGCCCGCGCTACCTAAAACACGGCCTAGTACTGCAACGGTGCTTGCCGTGACTGCTGGCCAACTCGGTCATTGATGTGGTCACCACGACCGCCGCGACGGTGGCGATGCCGAGACCGGTTGTCACGCACGCTGTACACGAGCAACCGCCTTCGACAGTTTGATCAAGTCGTGGCGGAGCCTTCGAACCGAAATCGGGATTCGTGCGTTGACCCAGTCGGTGACTGCCGGTTACCGGAGGCCAGTGCGGGCCGCCGGCAGTTCACCGCCTCTCGTACACCGACACGTAAGCCGTCGAGGCCCACTGGTCCTGCGGACCCGGCAGCGGCGCACGATGGGAGACCGTCTTCCGTGACCGCGCATCCTTCAGCGTCGTCGTTGCCCCCTGTCCCACTGCGCGCCGTCGACCGTGCCTTCCGGGCGACCGCTTCCGGGCCGTTGGTCATGGGCGTCAAGCTTGACTTTCCCGGTGCAGCGCCCAGCCTGTCGGAGGTGCGCGCTCGCGTGGCAGAGCGCGCCGTGCCCATTCCGTCCCTGTATTACCACGTGGCGGACGACGGACGGACCCTGCACGCGGACGACGCGCTCGAGGTGAACGACCACGTCCGTGAGACGGATCGGGCCGGCGACGGGGACGAGCGCGTGGTGGACCGGATGATGCTCGATGAAGCGCTGCCCGCAAACCGGCCGCCGTGGGACCTGTGGCTCATCCGGCGGGCGACCGGCCACTCCCTGTGCTTCCGCTCCGACCACGCCCTGCGTGACGGATCCGCCGCCGTCGCCCTGATCCGCGCTCTGCTGGAGGACCGACCGGGTTGGCGGCCCCGTACCCGTCGGGAACTGAGGCCCGGTCCGCGTGACTTCGGTTCCGTGACGGGGGAGGCCCTGCGCGCTCTGCGCTCTCCCGACATCGCTCCAGGCATGGCAGGCACCCCTGTGGGCACGCAGGGGATGCTACACGCCGACGTCCCCGTGGAGTTGCTGCACGTAGCCGGCCAGGCACACGGTGCCACCGTCAACGACGTTTATCTGACGGCTTTGTCCCAGGCTGTGCGGCGCTGGTACGAGGACCGGACGGGCACCGGGCATCCGCCGATGCCGGTCTCGGTTCCGGCGTCGGTCCGGGCCCCGGGCCGGGAGCTGGAGGTGGGTAACGCGCTGGTGACCACCAGGGTCGTCCTGCCGTGCACGCGAGTTGATCCCGGTGAGGCATTGCGTGAGGTCAAGGCCCAGACGCGGCGGCTGCGTGAGGGCAGGCACCGGGACGCGGCGCGTGTCGTGTTGCGGGCGCTGCCTGCGGCCATGGGGGCTTGGTCGGCGATCCGTCTAGTGGATGCGGAGGCGGTGCCGACGCTGGCGTCCACCATGGAGGCTGGTCCCCTTTTGACTGTTCAGGGTCGACGGGCGGAGCGGGCGTCCATGTTTCTCGCCTTGTCCGGCGGTCTCCGCTGCTACACGGCGCTGACGACCTACCACGACAACGCCCGGCTCACCGTCGTACACGACGACAGTCTGCCGGACGTCTCCCGCCTCGTGGAGCACTGGAGAACAGCCGTGGGCGAGCTGGCGGCAGGGCCAGTGCTCAGGCGGTGAGGGGGGACCGAGGACGTTCCCGGCCTCTGCGGTCGGCGGTCCCTTCCGGTAGATCGCGGTGACGGACTACCGCGAGCGTGCGCGATCGCCGTGGACTGCTTGCTTACGGAGAGCCGGCCCGTGAAGAACTGCGACCAGTGCTGGTGGCCACTTCCGGTGGCGCCGTCACATGGACAGCTGCGGCAGCAAGAACGCTTTGCGGACCTCTACAGGTCCGGGCACCCACCGCGGATGACGGCAAGGACGCCCGCACCTGCCTGGAGGCACCGGGCCTCTCAGTTAAGACGGCTGCCTGTGACCGCCGCGACGCTGGTGAGGCCAATGGCTGCATGACGACTGTTGCTGCTCTCGTGTTGTGTTCTGAGTCACATTCTTTTCCTTTGTTGTGTTGCTGTTGCAGGTCAGGGGGGTTTGGTCGGCGTCCTTTTGCCTTGTGTTCAAGTATAACGAAGTCGATTGCCTTGCACACAAGGTTCTTGTGTCATAGGTTCTTGGTCATGGTCAACGGGCCGGGCGGAGCACACCGCGGCGGTCCACGAGGAGAGCGAGAGAGTCATGACGAGCAACAGCACCCGGCGTTCGGTCCTCACCAAGGGCGCTCTGCTGGCGACCGCGGCGACCGCGGTGAGCGGCGCGACCCTGGCGTTCGCCTCCGGCGCGACGGCCGGCCCGGCCGACCGGACGCCCCGGACGGGCACCTCGGCCGTCGCGGACCACGCCCGCGGCGGCAAGCCGACCGTCGTGCTGGTGCACGGGGCGTTCGCCGACTCCTCCAGCTGGAACGGTGTGATAGGCCAGCTCAAGCGGGCGGGCTACCCGGTCCTCGCCGCCGCGAACCCGCTGCGCGGCCTCCAGCAGGACGCGGCCTCCGTGCGCAGCGTCCTCGACAGCGTCAAGGGCCCCGTCGTCCTGGTCGGTCACTCCTACGGCGGCAGCGTGATCAGTCAGGCCGCCGCCGGCCAGTCCAAGGTCAAGGCCCTCGTCTACATCGCCGCGTTCCAGCCCGCCAAGGGCGAAAGCTCCGCCGAACTGGCCGGCAAGTTCCCCGGCAGCACCCTGGGACCGAACCTCAACCCGGTTCCCTTCCGGCAGGCCGACGGCAGCACCGGCACAGACCTCTACATCAAGCAGGACACCTTCCGCGCCCAGTTCGCCGCCGACGTCCCCCGCGACACCGCCGACCTGATGGCCGCCACCCAGCGCCCCATCACCGAAGCCGCGCTCAATGACACCGCCACCGAGGCCGCATGGAAGACGATCCCCTCATGGGCACTGGCCACCACCGAGGACCTCAACATCCCCGTCGCTGCCCAGCGCTTCATGGCCGACCGAGCCGGCTCCCACACCACCGAGATCAAGGCCTCCCACGCCGTCACCGTCTCCCGACCCGACGCAGTGACCCGGCTGGTCAAGCAGGCCGACCGCGCCACCCGCTGACCAGCGACCCCGCCCCGGCCGACACCCCACCCACCCCACCCACCCCTCCCCGAGAAAAGGAACCCGACCGCCATGTCCCGCATCCCGCTGCACACCGT
>NZ_JAGMUE010000357.1:0-619 GCF_019049165.1 Streptomyces sp. AC627_RSS907 | reverse complement strand
GTTCTGTGGCCGGGCGGGGCGCCGGGCCACAAGGGCGATTCGGGCCTCGGCTTCGACCGGACGACCGAGTCGGGGCGGGTGGTACGGATCGACCAGGTGCGGTGCGCGGACGTGCACGCCCAGCCGCAACAGCCCCCGCCCGGCCAGCAGTCGGGCGACCCGGCGGCGGGCGGCGCGGCCAAGGACGAGATGTGCGAGAAGGCCACGATCGAGGTGACGTCGGGCAAGGACAAGGGCCGTACGTTCCCCGAGATCGTGCAGCCGTCCGCGTCCCGGCAGTACGAGAAGGGCCAGAAGCTCATCCTGGCGTACGCCCCCAAGGCGCCCAAGGACCTGCAGTACTCGGTCTCCGACGTCGATCGGGAGATGCCGATGGCGTTGCTGGCCGGGCTGTTCGCGCTGGCCGTGGTGGCGGTGGGTCGGCTGCGCGGGGTGTTCGCGCTGGTGGCTCTCGCGATCAGCTTCGGCGTGCTGACGCTGTTCATCCTGCCCGCCATCCTGGCGGGTTCGAACCCGCTGGTGGTGGCGGTGGTCGGGGGCAGCGCGATCATGCTGGTCGCGCTGTACATGTGTCACGGGCTGACCGCCAGGACCTCCGTCGCGGTGCTCGGCACGCTGA
>NZ_JAGMUE010000356.1:0-776 GCF_019049165.1 Streptomyces sp. AC627_RSS907 | reverse complement strand
GCGGATACTCCCAGCCGTGCTTGGCCAGCAACGACTTCGAATACCACACCCCGTAGATGGTGTAGGCGTAGTACAGGACCCAGACCTCGTCCCCCTCGAACTGGCCCATCTCCAACACGCCAGGCCGCAGCGTGTCCCGCACCTTCTTGTTCGGATCATCCAGCGACGGCGCGTCCAACAACTCCCGCAGATCCGTGAGCTGGTCCTTCGACACCAACGTGCCGAAATCCATCTGCTCCGCACCCGAGTTGTCGATCAGATCCGGCGGCGTACCACCGTTGAACCGCGGCGCCAACTTCGCCTGGATCTTCTGCGTCGCCGAATGCTTGATCTTCCCGTCCGTCTTCGGATACGCCTTCACGTACTCCGCCTGCGCGGCCTTCGCGTACTCCTCGCCGAAACCGCCGTCGAAGATGACGACGTCGAGCCCCGCGCTCTCGTTGACCGCCAGCGGATTCCGCGCCGACTTCTTGCCCTCGGCGACCTGCTGCGTGCCCCCGCCGCCGCCCGTCGCGCACGCGCTGAGTGCGGCGAGTGCGGGCACGGTGAGGAGGCCGGTCGCGGTGGCGCGCTTGATGAGGGAGCGCCGTCCCACGTCGATGGTTGTCATGCTCACACGCTCGCCTTCGTCGGGGGTGTCGCGGCGACCCGGTCGGGGCTCAAGGATTCGCGCCACGTCCCGGACGGGTCCATGGACGCTCACGCGCGACCCTTGGACAAACGGGCACCCGCCCGCCGCGCGCCGGGCGGCGTCGGCGCGGCGGGGGCACCCGTTC
>NZ_JAGMUE010000355.1:0-622 GCF_019049165.1 Streptomyces sp. AC627_RSS907 | reverse complement strand
GGCCAGGGCTGCTGGGGGCTGTCCGGCGGATCATCCATCAGAGGAAGAGTTCCCGGGCTCGACGGGCCACCTCGTCCGGCGTGAGGTCTCCCTCGGCGTCGCCCAGCATGATGGTGGAGCCCTGAATCCTGACCTGCGACAGGGACCGTGTCTGTGTCTTCCACGGAGTCACGGTGGTCGCGATACGCCTTCGGATCCGTACCTGAGCCACTACGGGCTGCTCCCACCATGAGCGCCAACTCGACGTCGCGGCTCCTTGACCTCCACCAAGCTTGAGGTTGGACGATCTCCTGGAGTGGTCCGCACGAAGCGGAGCTCGGGGATGAAGGGCAGGCCAGTGGAGACAGCCACCGAATGGATCAGGCAGAACTCCCATGTGCTCCTGAACAGGAAGCCTGACGAGCCACTGGACGATGTACGGCCGCTCGCCCCGATGGTGCGGGACGCCAAGATCGTGGCGCTTGGAGCGGCTGCCCGAGAGACACGCGAACTGTCGGACGTCGCGCATCGCATCGTGCGGCTGTTGGTGGAAGAAGAGGGGTTTCGCTCCCTCGCGTTGGAGGGCGACGACCCCGGTCGCCTCGGCCTGGACGTCTATGTCGCCACCGGCGACGGAGACCCC
>NZ_JAGMUE010000038.1:0-9593 GCF_019049165.1 Streptomyces sp. AC627_RSS907 | reverse complement strand
GCCCCGCACCGGTGTCGCCACCCCACCGGCCGCCCCGTGGCACCGCCCGCCCGCCGCCCACCCCACCGCCCCGCACAGCCTGCCCCCAGGGGCGGCGCTCACGTACCGTTGACGCATGACGAGCATCGGCGCATCTTCCGGCATGGTCGACTGGAATCTCGCGGTGGCGACCGCGACCCGGCTCGTACGGCCGGGCCCCGAGGTGAGCCGCGACGAGGCCAGGGCCGTCGTCGCGGAACTCCGCCGCCACGCCAAAGCCTCGGAGGAACACGTCCGGGGCTTCACTCGTATGGCCACCGACGAGGTCCACGACACCCCCGTCCTCGTCGTCGACCGCCCGGGCTGGGTCCGGGCCAACGTCGCCGGGTTCCGGGAGCTCCTCAAGCCCCTGCTGGAGAAGATGGAGGAGCGACGCGGCGGCACCCCGGGCGGCGCGGTCCTCGGCGCCGTCGGCGGCAAGGTCACCGGCGTGGAGCTCGGCATGCTGCTGTCGTTCCTGTCCTCCCGCGTCCTCGGCCAGTACGAGACCTTCGCCCCGGCCACCCGCGAACTCCCCGCCGGCGCGAACGGCGGCGGCCGGCTCCTGCTCGTCGCGCCGAACATCGTGCACGTGGAGC
Source organism: Streptomyces sp. AC627_RSS907 (assembly GCF_019049165.1). Taxonomy (NCBI): domain Bacteria; kingdom Bacillati; phylum Actinomycetota; class Actinomycetes; order Kitasatosporales; family Streptomycetaceae; genus Streptomyces; species Streptomyces sp. AC627_RSS907. The sequence goes on along the minus strand of NZ_JAGMUE010000038.1, from coordinate 8,976 downwards.
GCGAGCTCGACGTCGAGCCCCACGACTTCCGGCTGTGGGTGTGCCTGCACGAGGAGACGCACCGCACGCAGTTCACCGCGGTGCCCTGGCTGCGCGACCACCTCGAGGGCGAGATCCAGTCGTTCCTCGCGGAGACCGACGTCGACCCCATGACCGTGCTGGAGCGTCTCCGCGAGGCCGCCCAGACCCTCGCCGGGGGCCGCCCCGAGGGCGAGGAGGACGACGGCGGCCGGTCACTGGTCGAACTGGTGCAGACTCCGGCCCAGCGGGAGGTCCTCAGCAGGCTCACCGCCGTGATGTCCCTGCTGGAGGGGCACGCCGACTTCGTGATGGACGGGGTCGGCCCGTCGGTCGTGGCGAGCGTCGGGGAGATCCGCGAGAAGTTCCAGCAGCGCCGGGCCAAGGGCGCCTCCCGCCTCGACCTGGCGCTGCGCAAGCTGCTCGGCCTGGACGCCAAACTCCGCCAGTACCGGGACGGCGAGCGCTTCGTGCGGGCCGTCGTCGAGGAGTGCGGCATGGACGGCTTCAACCGCGTCTGGACCTCGCCCAACACGCTCCCCACCAAGTCGGAGATCGCCAAACCGGCGGACTGGATCGCGCGGGTGCACCGCAAGCCGGAGTCGTGAGCCCCGCGGACGAGGTGTGAACGAATCCGGCCGACGGCAGGCGAACGCCCCTCCAATCACCCGTCCGAGGGACCGTGAGCCTTCCGTAGGCGTGCGATGCTCAGGGAACGGCCCGTTTCTGTCACCATCTACACACTCTGCGTGACCGAACCTCGGGCTTCCCCCCGAAACTTCATGAAGGGCACCGGACATGGGTCCCCATCCTGCGGTCGCGGCGATACGCCTGGCGGTCCGCCGCGTCCTCCACGACATCCTCACCGAACTGAACACCTCGGCCGGCGTCCCCGCCGCGACGACCGCCGACCGAACGCCCGAGCGCCCGCCCTCACCGCTCGTGCTCGTGGCGTGCTCCGGCGGTGCCGACTCCATGGCGCTCGCCTCCGCCCTCGCCTTCGAAGCCCCCCGGCTCGGCATCCGCGCCGGCGGCGTCACCGTCGACCACGGCCTGCAGAACGGCTCCGACCTGCGCGCCGAAGAGGTCGTCCTGCGCCTGCGCGAACTCGGCCTGGACCCCGTCGAGGCCACCGCCGTGACCGTCGGCCGCGCGGGAGGGCCCGAAGCCGCCGCCCGCGACGCCCGCTACGCCGCCCTGGACGCCGCCGCCGCCCGCCACGGCGCCGCCGCGGTCCTGCTCGGCCACACCCGCGACGACCAGGCCGAGACCGTCCTGCTGGGCCTCGCCCGCGGCTCCGGCATCCGCTCACTGTCGGGCATGGCCGCGGTCTCGGGGGCCGGCGGCCGTTACCGGCGGCCCTTCCTCCAGGTCGACCGGCAGACCGCCCGCAAGGCCTGCATGGTCCAGTCCCTCCCGGTCTGGGACGACCCGCACAACGCCGACCCGGCGTACACCCGCTCCCGGCTGCGCCACGAGGGCCTGCCCGCCCTGGAGAAGGCGCTCGGCAAGGGCGTCGTCGAGGCCCTCGCCCGCACGGCCCAGCTCTCCCGGGACGACGCCGACGCCCTCGACACCTGGGCCCGCCAGGCCGAGCCCGGCGTCCGTGACGCCACCGGCGTCCTGGAGTGCGCCAAGCTCTACGCCCTCCCGCCCGCCGTACGCCGCCGGATCCTGCGCCGCGCCGCCATCGAGGCCGGTGCCCCGGCCGGTGCGCTGTTCGCCCGCCACATCGAGGAAGTCGACCGGCTGATCACCGGTTGGCGCGGTCAGGGAGCCATCAACCTCCCCGGCAAAGTCGTCGCCCGGCGTCAGGGTGGCAGACTGGTGATTCGGCAAGGCTGAATCCGGACCCTCCCACCGACCCGACCACGGGTCGCCGGGGCGCTCCGGAGTGGCCGGTGGGACGACCGAAAGTGATGCGGGTGGACGCGAACGACATGGGTGCCGACCTCGAGAAGGTACTCATCACCAAGGAAGAGATCGACGCGAAGCTGGCCGAGCTGGCCGCGAAGATCGACGCGGAGTACGCGGGCAAGGACCTGCTCATCGTCGGGGTCCTCAAGGGCGCCGTGATGGTCATGGCCGACCTCGCCCGGTCGCTGTCCACCCCCGTCACCATGGACTGGATGGCGGTCTCCTCGTACGGGGCGGGCACCCAGTCCTCCGGCGTGGTGCGGATCCTCAAGGACCTCGACACGGACATCAAGGGCCGGCACGTCCTGATCGTCGAGGACATCATCGACTCCGGCCTGACCCTGTCCTGGCTGATCTCCAACCTCGGCTCGCGCGAGCCCGCCTCCCTGAAGGTGTGCACGCTGCTGCGCAAGCCCGACGCCGCGAAGGTCGCCATCGACGTGGAGTGGGTCGGCTTCGACATCCCCAACGAGTTCGTCGTCGGCTACGGCCTCGACTACGCCGAGAAGTACCGGAACCTGCCCTTCGTCGGCACGCTCGCGCCGCACGTGTACGGCGGCTGAGGCGCCCGTGTAGCGCGTTTCACGGCGTTTCGCGGGGCCGGCCGGGAACCCCGGAGGCCCCCACGCCGTTGGAGCATGCAGACGGGACGCCAGCGGTCCCGTGCGGCTGAGGACCGCCGCGCTGGGGTACCGTCAGAAGAACTGTCTTATCAAACTCACTATGGCAGGAGGGACGGGGCGGCACCGCTCCGTGTGGATGGACGTGAAGCGATACTTCCGTGGGCCGGTCATGTGGATCGTGCTGGCCGTCCTTGCCGTGGTCGTGTTGATGCAGGTCGTCGGCTCGTCCGGCGGCTACAAGACGGTGGACACAGGCCAGGTCGTCCAGGCGATCAACGACAACAAGGTCGAGTCGGCCAAGCTGACCACCGGTGACGAGCAGACCATCAAGGTCGAGCTCAAGGACGGCGAAAAGGTCGAGGGCAGCTCGAAGATCCAGGCGAGCTACATCGGCGACCAGGGCGTGACCCTCGCCAGCACACTTCAGAACAAGTACCAGGACAAGCAGATCCCCGACGGCTACACCGTGTCGCCGTCGAAGCAGAACCCGTTCGTCGGGATTCTGCTCTCCCTGCTGCCGTTCGTCCTGATCGTGGTCGTCTTCCTGTTCCTGATGAATCAGATGCAGGGCGGCGGCTCCCGGGTCATGAACTTCGGCAAGTCCAAGGCCAAGCTCATCACCAAGGACACCCCCAAGACGACGTTCGCCGACGTCGCCGGTTCCGACGAGGCCGTCGAGGAGCTCCACGAGATCAAGGAGTTCCTGCAGGAGCCGGCCAAGTTCCAGGCAGTCGGCGCCAAGATCCCCAAGGGCGTGCTGCTGTACGGCCCGCCCGGTACCGGCAAGACCCTGCTCGCGCGTGCCGTCGCGGGCGAGGCGGGTGTGCCGTTCTACTCGATCTCCGGTTCCGACTTCGTCGAGATGTTCGTCGGTGTCGGTGCCTCCCGGGTCCGTGACCTGTTCGAGCAGGCCAAGGCGAACGCTCCCGCCATCGTCTTCGTCGACGAGATCGACGCGGTCGGCCGCCACCGCGGCGCCGGCCTCGGCGGTGGTCACGACGAGCGCGAGCAGACCCTGAACCAGCTCCTCGTCGAGATGGACGGCTTCGACGTCAAGGGCGGCGTGATCCTCATCGCCGCGACGAACCGCCCGGACATCCTCGACCCGGCGCTGCTGCGCCCCGGCCGCTTCGACCGGCAGATCGCCGTCGACCGTCCGGACATGCAGGGCCGCCTGGAGATCCTCAAGGTCCACCAGAAGGGCAAGCCGGTCGCCGAGGACGTCGACCTGGCGGCCGTCGCCCGCCGCACGCCCGGCATGACCGGTGCCGACCTGGCCAACGTGCTGAACGAGGCCGCCCTGCTGACGGCCCGCAGCGACCAGCGCCTGATCGACAACCACATGCTGGACGAGGCGATCGACCGTGTGGTCGCGGGCCCGCAGAAGCGGACCCGGATCATGTCGGACAAGGAGAAGAAGATCACCGCGTACCACGAGGGCGGACACGCCCTGGTCGCGGCGGCCTCACCGAACTCCGACCCGGTCCACAAGATCACCATTCTCTCCCGGGGCCGGGCCCTGGGGTACACGATGGTGCTCCCGGACGAGGACAAGTACTCGACCACGCGCAACGAGATGCTCGACCAGCTCGCCTACATGCTGGGCGGTCGCGCGGCCGAGGAACTCGTCTTCCACGACCCGACGACGGGCGCCGCCAACGACATCGAGAAGGCCACCGGCCTCGCCCGTGCGATGGTCACGCAGTACGGCATGACCGAGCGCCTCGGCGCGATCAAGTTCGGTGGCGACAACACCGAGCCGTTCCTCGGGCGGGAGATGGCCCACCAGCGCGACTACTCGGAAGAGGTCGCCGCGCTGGTCGACGAAGAGGTCAAGAAGCTCATCGAGACGGCGCACAACGAGGCCTGGGAGATCCTGGTCGAGAACCGCGACGTGCTCGACAACCTCGTCCTCGCCCTGCTGGAGAAGGAGACGCTCGGCAAGGAGGAGATCGCCGAGATCTTCTCCCAGATCGTCAAGCGCCCGGCCCGGCCCGCCTGGACCGGCTCCTCCCGCCGTACGCCGTCCACCCGCCCGCCGGTGCTCTCCCCGAAGGAGCTCGCACTGACGAACGGCGCGAACGGCGCGACGGCGGCGATCTCCACCGCAAAGAGCACCACGGTGGAGCCCGCCCCGGCACCGGAACGAGCGCCGGAGGACCGCCCGAAGAGCTGACCCGGCCACTCCCGGCGGCCCCACCGGGCCCGGAATGTAAGCCGCGCCCCCCAGGTTCTAGCCTTGGGGGGCGCGGCGTTTTCGGTATGCCGAGCGCAGACAGGACAGGAACGAGGCACCAGATGACCGACCCCGTGACGCTGGACGGCGACGGCCAGATCGGCGAGTTCGACGAGAAGCGGGCCGAGAACGCCGTACGCGAACTGCTCATCGCGGTCGGCGAGGACCCGGACCGCGAGGGTCTGAGGGAGACGCCGGCGCGGGTGGCGCGGGCGTACCGGGAGATATTCGCCGGCCTGTGGCAGCAGCCCGAGGACGTGCTGACGACGACGTTCGACCTCGGTCACGACGAGATGGTCCTGGTGAAGGACATCGAGGTGTTCTCGACCTGTGAGCACCACCTGGTGCCGTTCCGGGGCGTGGCGCACGTCGGGTACATCCCGTCCACCAGCGGCAAGATCACCGGCCTGTCCAAGCTCGCCCGCCTCGTGGACGTCTACGCGCGCCGTCCGCAGGTGCAGGAACGTCTCACCACGCAGATCGCCGACTCCCTGATGGAGATCCTTGAGCCCCGCGGGGTGATCGTCGTGATCGAGTGCGAGCACATGTGCATGTCGATGCGCGGCATCCGCAAGCCCGGGGCGAAGACCCTCACCTCGGCGGTGCGCGGCCAGCTGCGGGATGTCGCCACGCGCAACGAGGCGATGAGCCTGATCATGGCGCGCTGACCCGCGCTGACCCGCGCTGCCTGACGCGGTGGCGCGCGGTGGCGCGCGGTGGAGCGGGGGCGTGTCCGGCTGAGTGCTGACGGGGCTGACGCCTGGTGGGGCGGGCTTCTGGCGGGGCGGGGCCTGGCAGGGCCGGTGGCCCCCGGCGGTGCTGGTGCCCGGTGGGAGAGCGGGCATGCGGCGGGAGGCCGGATGCCCGGCGTGGTGGCGGGTCAGGCCGCTGACGCGGCGCCCGGGTGGTCGTCGTCCTCGTCCTCCGGGAGCTTGCAGACCCGCTCCATGAAGACCGCGGCCGCTATCACGGCGATGCCCGCCACGACCGAGAACCCGGCGTAGACGGCCTGGTCGCGGCGGGCCGGGACGTCGAGGTACTCCAGGAGGAAGACGCCCGTGCCGCCGTACATGCCGGAGACGAGGGCGGCCACCAGGGCGCTGGCCTGGCCGAAGACGACGGCGCGGGCCGCCATGATCGGGTCGACGCCCTTGGCGCCGGGGACGCGGTCGCGCTGGGCCTTCAGGCGGGAGCGGATCGAGAGCGCCGTGGCCAGGAGGATCACGGCGATCAGGGCGAGGACGACGGGGGCGGCCAGGGGGACGCTCGGGAGACTCCCGATCGAGTTCCACAGGCGGGCGCCCGCCCAGGACAGGATCGCGGCGACGGCGAACACGCCGGCCAGCACCCTGATGCGCAACTCTTTCACGGTGTCCCGTGTCCCTTCGGTTCCCCTGCGTGGTCGTCTGACCTTCTCGACCTTAACGACTACTCGGGCAGCCGGAGTTCCAGGTCGGCGCGGGGCGCGACTCCGGCCCGCGTGACGGCGGCCAGGAGATCGCCGACCGGGCCGTGTCCCGGCAGCTGGGCGTCGGGGTCGACGTCGTGCCAGGGGGCGAGGACGAAGGCGCGCTCGTGGGCGCGTGGGTGGGGGAGGGTGAGCTGCGGGTCGTCGGAGACGACGTCGGCGTAGGCGACGATGTCGATGTCGAGGGTGCGCGGTCCCCAGCGCTCGTCGCGCACGCGGTGGAACGCCTCCTCGACCGCGTGCGCCCGCTCCAGCAGGGAGGACGGGGGCAGGGTGGTCTTCAGGACCACGACCGCGTTGAAGTACGACGGCTGGCTGCCGGGGTCGACGCCCCACGGCTCCGTCTCGTACACCGGTGAGACCCCTTTGACGCGCACGCCCGGGGTGTCCTCCAGGGCGTCGATGGCGCCCTGGAGGGTCTCCAGTCGGTTGCCGAGGTTGGCGCCGAGGGCGATGACGGCACGCTTGGGGTTGGACAGCGTGGAGTCGGCGGCGTCGACCTGCTCGATGACGGAGGCGGGCACCGGCTGTACGGTCGGGTCGCTGGGACCCCTGGTGAAGGGGGTGCTCATACACGGCTCCGGATGATGGTGACGGTCACGTCGTCGAAGGGGACGGTGATCGGCGCGTCCGGCTTGTGGACGCAGACCTCGACCTCCTCGACCCCTTCGTGCTTGAGGCAGACCTGGGCGATGCGCTCGGCGAGGGTCTCGACCAGGTTGACGGGCTCGCCCTCGACCACGGCCACGACCTCCTCGGCCACGATGCCGTAGTGCACGGTCTTCGCCAGGTCGTCGTCGGCCGCGGCCGGACGGGTGTCCAGGCCAAGGACGATGTCCACGAGGAAGGTCTGGCCCTCCTCGCGCTCCCTGGGGAACACACCGTGGTACCCGCGGGCCTTGAGGCCGCGCAGCGCGACACGATCCACGCGAATCACTCCTGCAGTCGTCGGTCTCGGCCGGTCCGTACCGCGTGCGGGCGGTGCGCCGGCCTCAGTCGAATCTACCCGCGGGCACCGACGGTGCCGGGCCACGGGGTGTGTGGGGCCGGGTGGCGGCCGGGAGGTTTCACCGGGTGTTTCCCCTGGCGGCCCCGGCTGATCACGGGTTGGTGGCCACCCGTACCCGGCGGTCCGTGATTCCGGCCACTCCTTGGTTCCCCGGGGCGGTCCGGGACCGGTCGGTTCGGGACCGGTCGGGTCCGGTCGGTCGGGGGAGGTGCGTCGGGGAGGTGTGTCAGGGCGGTGTGTCCTCGCTCTCCTCGTCGTCGTTCTGCTCCGCCAGTACGGGCGAGGCGTGGTGCGACCAGAGCTTCCAGCCGGACGGCGTGCGCCGGAACGTGTTGGTGGCGACCACGAGCTGTCCGACGAGCGGACCGAGCTCGTCGCCGCCCTCGGGGGCCGGGCCGCCGCTGAGGATGTTCTCGGTGCAGGTCACCAGGGCGGTGTCGCCGGTCACGGAGACGTGCACGTCGGTGAGGAAGAACTGGATGTAGTCGGTGTTGGCCATGATCAGCGCGTACGACCTGAGGACCTCGCCGCGACCGGTGAGGACCGGCCAGCCGGGGTGCACGCAGGAGACCACCCCGGCGTCGGCCGGGTCGTGGTACGACTCGTCGATGCCCAGGTCGGAGGGGGTCAGCCAGAGAGCCGACACCTGTTCGAAGTCGCCCTGCTCCAGTGCTTCGTAGAAGGCGGTGTTGGCGGCCTCGACCTGCTCGACGTCGAGGTGAGGGGCGTTCACCGGGCTCCTTCCGGGCCCGTGGACGCCGTCCGGGCCCCCTCGACGGCGCGTGCGACCCGTACGGCGTCCGCCGTGGCGCGCACCTCGTGCACGCGGACGGCCCATGCTCCGGCGTGCGCCGCGAGTGCGGAGACGGCGGCGGTGGCCGCGTCCCGTTCGCGCGCGGGTGGCGGGGTGGCCTCCGGCCCGGCGAGCACCCGGCCCAGGAACCGCTTGCGGGAGGCGGCGACGAGCAGGGGGTGGCCGAGGGTCAGCAGGCGGTCGAGGTGGGCCAGGAGGACGAGGTCGTGCTCGGCGTCCTTGGAGAAGCCGAGGCCGGGGTCGACGACGACCCGGTCGGCTGCGATGCCGCCCGCGAGGACGGCCTCCACGCGCGCGTGCAGCTCGTCCATGACCTCCGTGAGGACGTCGTCGTAGGCACCCTTGACGTTGCCGCCCTCCAGGGGCCCGCGCCAGTGCATGACGACGAAGGGGGCGTCGGCGTCGGCGACGACCGGGATCATCCGGGGGTCGGCGAGGCCGCCGCTGACGTCGTTGACGAGGGCGGCGCCGGCGGCGAGGGCCTGCGCGGCGACGGAGGCGCGCATGGTGTCGACGGAGACGGTGACGCCCTCGGAGGCCAGACCGCGCACGACCGGGACCACCCGCCTGAGCTCCTCGTCCTCGTCGACGCGGGTCGCGCCGGGCCGAGTGGACTCGCCGCCGACGTCCACCAGGTCGGCGCCCTCGGCGACCAGGTCGAGGCCGTGCTTGATGGCGGCCGTGGTGTCGAAGAATCGGCCGCCGTCGGAGAAGGAGTCGGGGGTCACGTTGACGACCCCCATGACCGCACAGCGGTCCCATGCGGTCAGTCCCGCCAGGTGGCGGCGGCCGGTCTGCTTGCTCATGTGTTCAGCGTAGGCCCCGTGGGTGAGGTGCCTGTGCCTCCGGCGGTTGGGCGGGGGGTACGCGGGCGGGGGTGCGGGTTGTGGG
>NZ_JAGMUE010000354.1:0-565 GCF_019049165.1 Streptomyces sp. AC627_RSS907 | reverse complement strand
GGCCACGCTGGTCACCGTCATGATCGAACCGACCCTGCAGGGCGGCGGGCACGGCAAGGCCATGCTGCGCGAGGCCATCGACATGGCGCGTGACCTGGGCTTCGCCTCGCTGCGCCTCGGGGTGCGCGGCGGCACCGGAGTGGACGCCTTCTACGCCACGGTCGGCTTCAAGGAGGTCGGCCGCGTGCCCGAGTCGATCAGGGTGGCGGAGGGCGACTACCGGGACGACATCTGCATGTGGCTGCGGCTGGACTGACGTCCACGGGCCCGGCCGGCGACGGACGGTGGAGCCGCCTCCCACGGCGCTTTTCCGACGTGATTCACTAGACGGGCAGGCGAACACCATCCGGCCGATACCGCAGCACCCCCGGGAGAAAGAAGACCAGCCGTGTCTCTCACGCCGAGCGCCACGCTCCGATACACCGCCATGCGTCTGGGCATCTTCGTCGGTTGCTTCCTGGTCCTGTGGGGCCTGGTTCACTTCGGCATCCTGCCGTCCGGTCTGGGCGACTCCAACCTGCTGTGGGTGCTGCTCCTGGCGATCGTGGTCTCGGCGCCGCTGAGC
>NZ_JAGMUE010000353.1:0-832 GCF_019049165.1 Streptomyces sp. AC627_RSS907 | reverse complement strand
CGCTTTCACGAGTCGCGAAGAGTCGCGCTAGGCTTTTATTCGCCATTCGGGTCAAAATCCCTTCCGATGGTTTCCCACACGCTTTCGAACCACCGCTTCGCCTGCTCTACCTGCTGGGCACCGCTGGTGGAGTCGCCATCGTTGACTGAGTGATGGAACAGCGTGGCATCCGCTCCGACAAGGTCGAAGAATTCGACCATTTTCCCTTGCACAAGAACCTTATTGGGCCGGATCGGGTAGTACCCGAAGAACGCGTCTCGCTCGTTGATTACGTATAGCTTGAAGAACTGGGTGCCGCTATGCAGCCGAACGAATACGCTCGCATCTTGCACTAGCTCTAGATGCTTAAGCTCCATGACTGCATTCGAGATGCTGCGCGTGAAACCCATCATCATGTCGTGCATGCGGCGCCGCAACCGAGGGTCGTCTGCGCCATCCATGAGGACTGGGGCTGCGTGCGTGACAGACATGTCCGGGACGAGAATTCGAATGCGAATGCTCGATGGCGTCAGTCGCCCCACTCGGATTTTGTCGATTGGCTCTTGCAGCGTGTTGTGCAGGGTCTCACTGGAGAAGCCAGCGAAATCAATGGTGACGTATTCACTGGCGAACGCCTGCTCTACGTAGGGCCGCAAGCCCGCAGGGCGCTCGGTGCGCTCCCGCACGTAGACGCCGCTCCCCTTGCGCGAGACGACGAGTCCTTCGTCTTCCAGGTCGCGCAACGCCCTCTGGATCGTGGCCCTGGCGAACCCGTAGTGCTCGGTCAAGTTCTTGTGGGAGGGCAGCTTTTCCCCTGGTTTGAGCTTGCGCGTGCGGATCGCCGCAGCCAGGC
>NZ_JAGMUE010000352.1:0-729 GCF_019049165.1 Streptomyces sp. AC627_RSS907 | reverse complement strand
CGCCCGGCGCACAGCGGGCGGCCCGAACCAGTCGGGCCGCCCATGGCTGCGGGTCAGCGGCTGCGCTTGGCCAGCCGCTCGACGTCGAGCAGGATCACGGCGCGCGCCTCAAGGCGCAGCCAGCCGCGGCCGGCGAAGTCGGCCAGCGCCTTGTTGACGGTCTCCCGGGAGGCGCCGACGAGCTGGGCCAACTCCTCCTGCGTGAGGTCGTGAACGACGTGGATGCCCTCTTCGGACTGCACGCCGAAGCGCCGCGAGAGGTCGAGCAGCGCCCGGGCCACACGGCCGGGGACATCCGAGAAGACCAGATCAGACATCTGGTCGTTGGTCTTGCGCAGCCGGCGCGCGACCGCGCGCAGCAGCGCCGTCGCGACCTCGGGCCGGGCGTTGAGCCACGGCTGGAGGTCGCCGTGGCCGAGGCCGAGCAGCTTCACCTCGGTGAGGGCGGTCGCCGTGGCCGTACGCGGTCCGGGGTCGAACAGCGACAGCTCGCCGATCAACTCGCCGGGGCCGAGCACGGCCAGCATGTTCTCGCGCCCGTCGGGCGAGGTGCGGTGCAGCTTCACCTTGCCGTCCGTGACCACGTACAGGCGGTCGCCGGGGTCCCCTTCGTGGAAGAGCGCATCACCCCGCGCGAGGGTGACCTCCCCCATGGAGGCGCGCAGCTCAGCGGCCTGCTCGTCATCGAGCGCCGCGAAGAGCGGGGCGCGCCGCAGAACGTCGTCCACG
>NZ_JAGMUE010000351.1:0-682 GCF_019049165.1 Streptomyces sp. AC627_RSS907 | reverse complement strand
CAACCGGCCCTCTTCAGCGCGAACTCCGCCGGCGCCTGCCCCGGCTGCAACGGGGCCGGCGTCGTCTACACCGACCTGGCGATGATGGCCGGTGTCGCCACCGTCTGCGAGGAGTGCGAGGGCAGGCGGTTCGAGAGGTCGGTGCTCGACCACCAGCTCGGCGGTCGCGACATCAGCGAGGTGCTCGCGATGTCGGTGGTCGAGGCGCAGGAGTTCCTGGGCGACGGGACACGTGTCTCGGCGGACGCCGCGGGCAGGGCGAACCTCACCGCCGCGCAGCGCGTCCTCGGTCGGCTGGTCGACGTCGGGCTCGGTTACCTCACCCTGGGCCAGCCGCTGACCACCCTGTCCGGGGGTGAGCAGCAGCGACTCAAGCTGGCCACCCACATGGGCGAGAAGGGCGGCGTGTACGTCCTCGACGAGCCGACCACCGGTCTGCACCTCGCCGACGTCCAGCAGCTCCTCGGGCTGCTCGACCGGCTCGTGGACGCCGGCAAGTCGGTCATCGTCGTCGAGCACCACCAGGCGGTGATGGCGCACGCCGACTGGATCATCGACCTCGGCCCGGGGGCCGGCCACGACGGCGGCCGGATCGTGTTCGCCGGCACACCCGCCGACCTGGTGGCCAGCCGGCCCACCCTCACCGGCGAGCACCTGGCGGCGTACGTCGGCGCCTGACGGC
>NZ_JAGMUE010000350.1:0-756 GCF_019049165.1 Streptomyces sp. AC627_RSS907 | reverse complement strand
GCCAGGGGTCGGTCAGGTCGCAGTAGAATGTGGCGGACTGGTCGTCGACCGTCGCGGTGCGCCAGGGCTGGTCGCGGACCGTGCCGTGAATGGCGTGCGGCGTCGCGTTGATCGGCATCTGGTGCCGCACGCCACCGCTACGGGCCGCCCCGTCGCCCCCGCCCGGCGCGGTGACGAAGCTGCGGAACTGGCCCAGCTCGATCCGCCCGCACCAGGGCGCCATCGGGAAGGAGCCGTACCGGTCGCCCTGGCGCAACACCTCCAGGTCGTTGATGATCAGCGAGCTGATGCGGCAGCCGTCCTCCGGACGGATCGTCAACTCCGCGAATCCGGGTGCCACCAGCCGTACGTCGCGCGCCCCCGGGGCGCCATCCGTGGTCTCTTGGGTGCTCACCCCGCCGACCCTAACGGCGCTCCCGGGCCCGCGTCCCGCTGCCCACCGCGTGCCGCGCCACCTGGGTCGCCCGGCGTCATTCCGCCCCCGCCGACGCCCACCCGCTCCGGCGCACGCCCCCACGGCCCGCCCGGGCGGCGATCCCCGCCCGGGCGCTGCCTCGGCAGCCGGTACGGCCCTACCTGCGGCGGCGCAGCACGCGGCCCACGACGACCGCCGAGGCGAGCACGGCCGCCGCGGCGGGCGCGGCCCAGCGCAGGGTGGCCACGGTGGACGCGGTCTCGGGCGCGGGCACCGGCGCGTACCGGCCGCGCGGCGGCGCGTGGTCCACCTCCTCGGCGCTGCGGCCGATCATCGTGCGC
>NZ_JAGMUE010000349.1:0-739 GCF_019049165.1 Streptomyces sp. AC627_RSS907 | reverse complement strand
CCCTGAGCCAGAAGCGCTGGTGGAGGCCGGCCAGCGGGCCGGGGGCCCACCAGTTCCACCTGCCGGCCAGCCGCATGAAGGCCGGCACGAGCACGCCCCGCACCAGGGTCGCGTCCATGATCACGGCCAGTGCCATACCGAGGCCCAGGATCTTCATGTACGTGATGCCGGAGACGACGAAGGACAGGAAGACCGTGGCCACGAGCACGGCGGCGGCGGTGACGATGCCGCCGGTGCGCTCCAGGCCGAGCGCGACGGAGCGGGTGTTGTCGCCGGTCAGGTCGTACTCCTCCTTGATCCGCGAGAGGAGGAAGACCTCGTAGTCCATGGAGAGGCCGAACGCCACGCAGAACATCATGATCGGCGTGGTGGCCACGATGCCGCCGGTGACCGTGAAGTCGCCCACCAGCCACTGCAGGTGCCCGTCCTGGAAGATCCAGACCATGGCGCCGAAGGTGGCCGTCAGGCTGAGCAGGTTGAGCACCAGCGCCTTGACGGGCACCAGGACGCTGCCGGTGAGCAGGAAGAGCAGGACGAAGGTGGAGACGGCGATCAGCGCGATGCTGTACGGCAGTCGGTCGCCGAGCGAGTCCATGGTGTCGTGGAACGCCGGCCCGGTGCCGCCCACCTTGACGTCGAAGGGGGCGTTGGTGGCGCGGACGTCGCGCACCACGTCCTGGCCCTCGTCGCTGTAGGAGCCGACGCTGGGCACCACCGACAGCCAGGTGCCGTCCTCGCC
>NZ_JAGMUE010000348.1:0-641 GCF_019049165.1 Streptomyces sp. AC627_RSS907 | reverse complement strand
CGACCGCCGCTTTAGGCTGCGCGAGTACGCCGAGGACTTCTCCACCTCGCTCCTGCGCCACCTCGACCACGAGGAGGCCGAGGCGATTCCGCTCCTGCAAAGCGTGCTCAGCCAGCAGGAATGGCGCGCCTACTGCGACGAGCAGCGCCGCCAGGTCGGCTATAAGGGCGCCCCGTCCTTCTTCCCCTGGCTGCTCGACGGCGCGCCGGACAGCACCCGGAGCCAGATCCTGGAGCTGCTCTCGCCGCCGCTGCGCTTCCTGTGCCGCACCGTGTGGCAGCCGCGTTACGAGCGCGTCCCGCACTGGGAGCTGACCAGCGCCGCGTAAGGCGCACCGGCGAGACGGGAACGCGCGAATCGGCCACGCCGTTCCGCAGGTCACGCGCCGCACAACTCCCGTCACGCATAAGGGGGTTAGCGCCCCGCTCCGTTCACCTCTTGAATACAAGCAGAACCCCCGACGCCCCCTCCGGCGCCGGGGGTTCTCGCGTCCCACGGCATTGCGGATCGCCCCGCACACCACCACCATCGACCGGGTACGCTGATCAACTCCGCATCTGGCCTAGACCAGCGGGCCAAGGTGGTCGGCGGTTGGGCGAATTAGGCAGTGGGATGACCATCCGCCGCAGAGCTGGAAGGAC
>NZ_JAGMUE010000347.1:0-1121 GCF_019049165.1 Streptomyces sp. AC627_RSS907 | reverse complement strand
CCTTCAGTTCGCGCAGGAACGCCGCGGTGCCCGAGTTGGCGATCGTCCCGATGAGCTTGATGACCTCCTCGCGCGACATGCCGATGCCGTTGTCCCGCACGGTCAGCGTACGGGCGCTCTTGTCGGCCTCGATGTCGATGTGGAGGTCTGACACGTCCACGTCGAGCGAGTCGTCGCGGAGCGCTTCGAGACGCAGCTTGTCCAGCGCGTCGGAGGCGTTGGAGACGAGTTCGCGCAGGAACACGTCCTTGTTCGAGTAAATCGAGTGGATCATCAACTGGAGAAGCTGGCGCGCTTCCACCTGAAACTCGAACGTCTCTGTCGGCATAATCCGTTTTTTCCTTTTCGGGCCACCAGGTGACGGTACTGACCTTGGCACTGTAGAACAGCCCGTCACCGCGTGGTTGCGGGGGCGCCCAACCAGCGGCCCCGCGACCCGCGCCCGGGGGCGTACGCGGCGGTCAGCCGGTGTGCTCGGCGCACAGGCACGCGACGCCCTTCGCGATCCACTCGCGGCCGGACCAGTCCGGGTGCCGCTGGACCATCAGCGCCTCGATCTCCTCGACGTGCGTCTGCTCGCTGGCGGCCCCGGCGCGCCGCATCCGCGTCTCGTCCCACAGGAGTTGCAGGTAGTCACGCACGTCGGCCAGCAGTCGCGGGCCGCCGACCTCGCCGTGGCCGGGGACCACGACGCGCGGCGCCTCGGCCGCCAGGCGCCGCACCACCGCCAGCCAACGGGTGCCCGACACGTCGATGTCGTGCGGCGGGAACCACGGGAAGATCGCGAACTGCCGGGCCTCCACCAGGTCCCCGGTGAACATCACCCCCACGTCCGGCACCGTCACCACCTGGTCGCCCCTGCTGTGGGCCCGGCCCGTGGCCTGCAGGTGCACCACCCGGCCGCCCAGGTCCAGGCGGTGGGCCTGGCCGTAGACGACGTCGGGCCGGGGGAGTTCGACGCCGGCGAGCTGGCGCGCCACGGGCTCGCCGAGCCCCCGGAACATCTCCAGGTAACCGGCGCCCTTCACCGTGAGGTCCTCGGCCTGGGCCCGGTTGACCAGGTACGTCGCCGCCCCCGCGAAGACCTGCGCCCCGTAGGCGTGTTCCGGGTGGAAGTGCGT
>NZ_JAGMUE010000346.1:0-547 GCF_019049165.1 Streptomyces sp. AC627_RSS907 | reverse complement strand
GCTTGGGGATCTCCAGGCGGGTCAGCCGTTCCAGCGTGTCGAGGTGGACCACGTCCACGGTGGAGGACGCGGCGCAGGCGACGTAGCCGAGCTGGCCGTCGGGTGACGAGGTGATGGTCAGGGGGGCCAGGCCGACCTCGACGCTGCCGAGCCGCGCGTGGTCGTCGGTGGCGAAGACGGTGAGCCGCCCGGGCGCGTGTCGGCCGAGTTGGGAGTCCGGGGCGGGCTCCATGCGTACCTCGCCGACCAGGAGTTTGCCGGTGGCGGTGGCGTGCACCGGGAGCATGACGTGGTCGGTCGCGAGGGTGTCGGTCACGGTCGCGGTCCGCGGGTCGATGACGCGGACGCCGGGGGTGGGGCGGGCGCCGGGTGCGTTGCCGGCGGGACCGAAGGCCGCGTACGGGGCGGCGACGAACACCTTCGAACCGTCGGGCGAGAAGGCGAGACCCTCGCTGCCCGGCACCTCGACCTTGGCGGTGAGGGTGCCGCGTTCGAGGTCCACGAGGGAGACGAAGGGTGCCTCCTTGTTGCTGGCGCAGCCCACGGT
>NZ_JAGMUE010000345.1:0-858 GCF_019049165.1 Streptomyces sp. AC627_RSS907 | reverse complement strand
ACTTCGGGGACTGGCTGCGCAGCAAGGGCCAGTCCGCGCGCGCCATCCAGGCGGTGTGGGACGTCGTCGCCGTGGCGACCCTCAACGCCCGCTCCGCGCAGTGCTCCCTCGGCCTGGCCACCATGGTCTTCAAGACCGGGCTGCTCACCAAGCCCGGCCACGCCGACATCGGCATCCCCCGGGTGCCGCTCGGCGAGCTGCACGACACCAGGGCCCGCGCCACGCTGGAGGCGGCGGGCGTGCGCGTCGAGCTGCGCAGCCGAGTCACCGGCATCGGTCGCGAGGCGGACGGCGGTTGGGGCGTCGAGGTGGAGACCGCGCCGCACGCGGGCACCCGGCTCACCGCCGACACGGTCGTCCTGGCCCTGCCCCAGCAGGAGGCGCACGGGCTGCTGCCGGCCGGAGCGCTGGACGATCCCGGCCGGCTGCTGAAGATCGGCACCGCGCCCATCCTGAACCTGCACGTCGTCTACGACCGCACGGTGCTGCGCCGCCCCTTCTTCGTGGCCATCGGCACCCCCGTGCAGTGGGTCTTCGACCGCACCGACACCTCGGGCCTGACCGAGGGCCAGTACCTGGCGGTCTCCCAGTCCGCCGCCCACGACGACATCGACCAGCCCGTGGCCCGGCTGCGCGAGCGCTACCTGCCCGAGTTGGCCCGCCTGCTGCCCGCCGCCCGCGGCGCGACCGTGCGGGACTTCTTCGTCACCCGGGAGCGCACGGCGACCTTCGCTCCCGCGCCGGGCGTCGGCCGACTGCGCCCGCCCGCCACCACGAACGCGCCCGGCCTGTACCTGGCCGGCGCGTGGACCGCCACCGGCTGGCCAGCGACCATGGAGAGCGCGGTGCGCAGCGGGC
>NZ_JAGMUE010000037.1:0-30012 GCF_019049165.1 Streptomyces sp. AC627_RSS907 | reverse complement strand
CCCCCCGGCTTCCCCGCCCCCCGCGCGATCCCGCCGTCGGCTCAGAGCCGCGGCGCTGTTCGCCTCGGCCCTCTCCGCCACCCTGGTCGCCGCGAGCACCCCGCCGACTCCCCTGGGCGTCGGCGACCGCCTCTTCCCCCACCTGGGCAACCCCGGATACGACGTGGCGTCGTACGACCTGTCCTTCCACTACTCCGGCAGCAACAGCGAGCCGCTGAAGGCCGTCACCACCCTCGACGCCCGGATGACGGCCGACCTGGACCGGATCAACCTCGACTTCGCCCACGGAAAGGTCGACTCCGTCGAGGTCGACGGCGAGCCGGCGGCCTTCGCCACCGCCGGCGAGGACCTCGTCGTCACGCCCGGGGACGGGCTCGACGAGGGCGAGTGGGTACGGATCACCGTGCGGCACAGCAGCGACCCCGTGTACCCCGAGGACCGCCAGGGCGGCTGGGTGCGCACCGCCGACGGTCTCGCCATGGCCAACCAGGCGGACGTCGCCCACCTGGTGTTCCCCTGCAACGACCACCCATCCGACAAGGCATGGTTCACCGTCAGCGTCACCGCACCCGACGGGCTCACCGTCGTGGCGAGCGGCCTGCCGACGGACGTGGACCGGGCCGGAGGTACGACCACCTGGACGTACCGGACCGAACACCCGATGGCCACCGAGCTCGCCCAGGTGTCCATCGGCCGCTCCACCGTGCTGCACCGCACCGGCCCGCACGGACTGCCCCTGCGCGACGTCGTCCCGACGAAACACCGCGCGGCGCTCGAACCGTGGCTGAGGAAGACGCCCGCCCAGATCACCTGGATGGAGAACAAGGTCGGGCGCTACCCCTTCGAGACGTACGGCCTGCTCATGGCCGACGCCACCACCGGCTTCGAACTCGAGACCCAGACGCTCTCCCTCTTCGAGCGGGAGTTGTTCGCGGACCGCGCCCATCCCCGGTGGTACATCGAGTCGATCATGGTGCACGAGCTGGCCCACCAGTGGTTCGGCAACAGTGTCAGCCCGGGCACCTGGTCCGACCTGTGGCTCAACGAGGGACACGCCACCTGGTACGAGGCCCTCTACGCGGAGGAGACCGCCGGCAAGTCCCTCGCCGCGCGGATGAAGGCCGCCTACGGGGCCTCCGACCGCTGGCGTGCGGAGGCCGGGCCGCCGGCCGCCCCCGAGCCGCCCGCGCCCGGCACCCGGACCGGTATCTTCCGCTCCAACGTCTACGACGGCGCCGCGCTCGTCCTCTACGCCCTGCGCCAGGAGATCGGCCACGCCGCCTTCGAACGTCTCGAACGAGCCTGGGTCGGCCGCCACCGGGACGGCACGGCGACCACCTCCGACTTCGTCCGGCTGGCCTCGGAGATCTCCGGCCGTGACCTGGGCGGCTTCCTCCAGGCCTGGCTGTACGACGAGAAGACCCCGCCGATGCCCGGCCACCCGGACTGGAAGCCGACGGCGACCGGTCCGGCGCCCGCAGCCGGCAGCGGGAAGGCACACGGGGAATAAGCCGGTGACGAGACGGCTCGTGTCGTGCGACCATCTTCGGGACGGCGCGGCACGGGCCGCGGGAATCTCCCCGGCGGCTCACGCGTTGTGACAAGTGCGACGGTGTAGCGCCGCGCGACTCGATTCCCAGCTACGTAAGGATCCAATGACCTCCTCTTCTTCCCCCTCCCAGGACACCAAGCGTCTCGCGCAGACCTACCCCGAGGGCCTTCGGGCCGATGCCCTGATGGAAGAGGACGTCGCCTGGAGCCACGACATCGACTCGGAGTGGGACGGCGAGCAGTTCGACCGCTCCGACCGCGCGGCTCTGCGCCGGGTGGCGGGCCTCTCCACCGAGCTCGAGGACGTCACCGAGGTCGAGTACCGCCAGCTCCGTCTGGAGCGGGTCGTCCTCGTCGGCGTCTGGACCTCCGGCACGGTGCAGGACGCGGAGAACTCCCTCGCCGAGCTGGCCGCTCTCGCGGAGACCGCGGGCGCGCTCGTGCTCGACGGCGTCATCCAGCGCCGCGACAAGCCCGACGCCGCCACCTACATCGGCTCCGGCAAGGCCCAGGAGCTGCGGGACGTCGTCCTCGACACGGGCGCCGACACCGTCATCTGCGACGGTGAGCTCAGCCCCGGCCAGCTGATCCACCTCGAGGACGTCGTCAAGGTCAAGGTCATCGACCGTACGGCCCTGATCCTGGACATCTTCGCCCAGCACGCCAAGTCCCGAGAGGGCAAGGCGCAGGTCGCGCTCGCGCAGATGCAGTACATGCTGCCGCGGCTGCGCGGCTGGGGTCAGTCGCTGTCCCGCCAGATGGGCGGCGGCAAGGGCGGCGGTCTCGCCACCCGTGGTCCCGGTGAGACCAAGATCGAGACGGACCGGCGCCGGATCCGCGAGAAGATGGCGAAGATGCGCCGGGAGATCGCGGAGATGAAGACCGGCCGCGAGATCAAGCGCCAGGAACGCAGGCGCAACAAGGTGCCGTCCGTCGCCATCGCGGGCTACACCAACGCGGGCAAGTCCTCGCTGCTCAACCGCCTCACCGGCGCGGGCGTACTGGTGGAGAACGCGCTGTTCGCCACCCTGGACCCGACCGTGCGCCGCGCCGAGACACCCAGCGGCCGCCTGTACACCCTGGCGGACACCGTCGGCTTCGTCCGGCACCTGCCGCACCACCTGGTCGAGGCGTTCCGCTCCACGATGGAGGAGGTCGGCGACTCCGACCTGATCCTCCACGTGGTGGACGGTTCGCACCCGGCTCCGGAGGAGCAGCTGGCCGCCGTGCGTGAGGTGATCAGGGACGTCGGCGCCACCGACGTGCCCGAGATCGTCGTGATCAACAAGGCCGACATGGCCGACCCGCTGGTGCTCCAGCGGCTGCTGCGGGTGGAGAAGCGCTCCCTCGCGGTCTCCGCCCGCACCGGCAAGGGCATCGACGAGCTGCTCGCGCTGATCGACAAGGACCTGCCGCACCCGTCGGTCGAGATCGAGGCGCTCGTGCCCTACACCCAGGGCAAGCTGGTCGCCCGCGCCCATGACGAGGGCGAGGTGATCTCCGAGGAGCACACCCCGGAGGGCACCCTGATCAAGGTGCGGGTGCACGAGGAACTGGCGGCGGAGCTCACGCCGTACGTTCCGGCGCCGCTCGCCTGAGAGACATACGGCGACGACCGAGGGCCCGCCCCCTGCGTGCATGCGGGGGGCGGGCCCTCGGCGCGTGCGTGTCACTGCCCGGCGTACGTCCGGTTCACGTTGCCGACCCCCGTACGGAACGTGAACCGTGCCCATGTCAGGGAGGTCGCGGTGGGACGCCGGCGTCGTCCACCCGGCGCCCACCGTCCTTGAGCTGAGCGCGGTGTTCAGCTCACCGTCACTGGCCGGCGAACTTGTCGCTCACCGCGTCGAACACGCCCTTGGCCTCCTCGCCCAGCCGCGGACCCGCCAGCCAGCCGGCCGTCACCGGGCCGATCGACGTGTTGGACACCAGCGCCGGCTTGCCGTCGGAGCCGGCGGCGATCCAGCCGCCGCCGGACGAGCCACCGGTCATGGTGCAGCCGATGCGGTACATCGTCGGGTCGGAGGCGTTGATCGACAGCCGCCCGGGCTTGTCCTCGCACTGGTAGAGCTTCTGGCCGTCGTACGGCGGCGCGGCCGGGTAGCCGGTCGCCTTGATGCTCTTGACCTGCGGCACGGCGGGAGCGGCGAAGTCCACCGGAACCGCCGAGCCGACCGTCTCCTCAAGCGACTTGCCGTCACTGCCCTTCTCCGGCGTCACATGGATGACGGCGTAGTCGTACGACGCACCGTCACCGCCCGTCGCGCCGCCCTGCTCGATCCACTGGTCCGAGGTCTGCGCCCAGTCGCCCCACCACACACCGTAGGGAGCGACCTCTTCCTTGGTGGCGTCCTGCAACTCCGCGGTCGACTTGCCGGAGTCGTTGTACGACGGCACGAAGGCGATGTTGCGGTACCAGCCGCCCTTCTTGCCCGCGTGCACGCAGTGGCCGGCCGTCCACACCAGGTTGGACTTGCCGGGGTTGGCCGGGTCCTTCACCACGGTCGCCGAGCAGACCATCGAACCCTTGGGGGAGTCGAAGAGCAGCTTGCCCGCGGTGGCGGCGCTGTCGTGGTACTTGGGCGGCACGGCCTGCGCCTGCACCGGCTGCGGCTCCGGGTCGGTCACGCCCTGGTCACCGGAGAGGTCGCCGCCGTCGACCTCCTGGTCCGGCTCCTCGGCCTCCCGCATCCGGTCCGGGTCCCACAGGTCCTCGATGATCGGGTTGACGAAGTCCTGCGCCTCGCGCAGCCAGTCGTCCTTGTTCCAGTTCTTCCAGGCCCCGTTCTTCCACTCGTCGACGTCGATCCCGTGTTCCTTGAGCTCGTCCTTGAGGTGGTCCGGGATCCGGATGCCGCCGTTGCCGTCGTCCGCGGCGGACGCGGAGGCGTCACCGCCGGCCTCGGCGTCGCCCGACTCGCAGGCGGTGGCGGTGAGCGCGAGCGCCGAGACGAGCGCCACGGCGACGGGCACGGCGGAGGTTCCGCGCCGCCCGTGTCGGTGCCCGCGCATGGTGAACGACGGCCGTATGGATCGCATGGTGCTGACTCCCCCTGCTGTGAACGAACGTGGTGCCCCTGCCGTGGCCCTGCGCCGGCCCCGTCTCGGTGCGCGGGGCCATCCGGAGCTCACGGCACCCGGGGACGGCACCACACACTATTCGTTCGCTGTGGGGGAGTTCCGATGGAACGGCAACGGTTCGGATACAGCCGTCTGACCTGGCACACCGCACGCGCGCGGCCCCGAACGACCCGGACCGCCGCGGCACGGGCGCGGACGGGGCGACGCCCGCGCCGACCCGGCAACGATCTTCAGGCGAACCCGTAACCCGGTGACCGGCGCGCGGTTGGTAGCGGTGGGGGGCCTGCCGTCCGGGTGCAGTCCCCGTGCCGAGCGCGCCCCGACACGTCGGGCGCCTCTGGACAGCGGGAGGTCGGAGCCGTGACGGAATCCGCGTGCGGGGTGTGTGCGTCCGAGGACGGGAGCGTCGGGCCCACCGCGCAGAAGAGGCTCGTGGGCGAGGCGTCCGCGCGGGCGCACGCCGCGCAAGGGGGCGCCCCGAAGCGCCCGCCGGCGCGAGAAGCCGCGGCCCGCACCTACGCGCGCGCCCTGCCGGTGGTGCCGGTCCGGGCTCGGGGTCTCACCATCGAGGGCGCCGACGGCCGCCGCTACCTGGACTGCGTCTCGGGCGCGGGGACACTGGCCCTGGGGCACAACCACCCGGTCGTACTGGAGGCGATCCGCAAGGTCCTCGACTCCGGTGCCCCCTTGCAGGTCATGGACCTCACCACCCCCGTCGAGGACGCCTTCGTCACCGAGTTGCTGCGCACCCTGCCGCCCGGCCTCGCCGACCACGCGCGCGTGCGCTTCTGCGGGCCCGCCGGGACGGACCCGGTCGCCACCGCCGCAGGCCTTGTCCGCGCCGCCACCGGTCGGACCCGGGTGGTCGCCTTCACCGACGCCCACCACCGCGCGATCGCCGAGGCGTGCGCGGTATCGGGGGACGCCTGCGACCCACGGCTCGCGCGCCTGCCGTACCCGCAGGACCCGCACTGCCCGTCCGGCGTCGGGGGCGAGCACGGGGCCGAACTGGCCGGGAGATGGGCCGAGTCCGTTCTCGACGACCGTCGGTACGGCGACGCGCCGCCCGCCGGCCTGATCCTCGAACCGGTCGGGAGCGAGGGCGGGGTGCTCCCCGCGCCGGATGCCTGGATGCGGCGCATGCGCGGCATCACGGCCGAACGGTCCGTCGCGCTGATCATCGACGAGACCGAGACGGGTGTCGGGTGGACCGGTGCCTTCTGGGCGGTCGAACACAGCGGAGTCACCCCGGACGTGCTGGTCCTCTCCAAGGCGATCGGCGGCAGTCTGCCGTTGGCCGCCGTCGTGCACCGCGACGATCTGGACCCCGGGCAGCCCGACTCCGGCGCCTTCCGCGGCAACCAACTCGCCCTGGCCGCGGGCGCGGCGACCCTCGCCCACGTCCGCGAGCACCGCCTCGCCGAACACGCCGCCGCACTGGGGGCCCGGGTACTGACCCGACTGCGCGCCCTGGCCGAGGAGTTCCGGTGCGTCGCTGACGTGCGGGGGCGGGGGCTGATGATCGGCATCGAGCTGGTGGCGCCCGACGGTGTGCACGGGGCAGCCGGACCCGCCGCCGCCGTACAGCGGGAGTGCCTGCGCCGGGGGCTGATCGTGGACGTCGTCGGTCCGTCCGCGAACGTCGTACGCCTCCTGCCCCCGCTGATCGTCACCGAGGAGCAGATGCGGGCGGTCCTGGACCGACTCGCCGACGCGGTGGAAGCGGTGGAGGCGGCGGGACGAGGCACTGGCGACCATGCCCCGCCACGTGGGGAACGCGCTCCGCGCTGAGATCCGCTCCAGGCCCCCGCACGTCACGAGGAACCGCGTTGCACACCACTCCCGCGTCCCCACCCGTCACCGCGTCGGCGCCCATGGCCGGCGCCGAACGCGATCCCCGGCCCGTTCCGGCGTCCGCCGCTGTCCCCGCATCCGCGCCCGCACCCACACCCGCACCCACACCCGCATCCGCGCCCGCCCACCCTGTGGACACCTCCGACGCGTACGGCGCGGCCCAGGCCGCGACCGCGGAGAACCTGATCCGCTGCTGGGCCCGCGAGACCGACGCACCCGCCCCCGACAACGGGGTCCTCCAGGTGCCGCTCCCGGCCAGCGGCACCTCCCTGGCCGTTCCCGTCCGCTACTGGTCCCCGACGGGGCTGCACCGCTTCGGCCTCCCGCGCCTGGCCCACGCCGCCGCCCCGGCACCGGCCGTGGACGCGGTCACAGTGTCCGCGCTGCTCGCCCGGGAGACGTCCGGCGCCCCGGGACCCGACGGCGCGGACCTCGTCGCGCGGGTCGCCGACTCCGTCCGCCGTACCGCCGTCTTCCTCCGCGACCGCGGGGAGGGGCGACGGGAGCGTGGGGAGGACCCGGGGTGCGGGGAGCATCCCGCCGACGGCTCCGGCACACCCGACGGCCCCGGTCTCTCCGACGGCCCCGACCTCTTCCTCACCGCCGAACAGGCACTCCTCCTCGGTCATCCACTGCACCCCACCCCGAAGAGCCGCGAAGGCCTCACCGAGGCGGAGGCGCGACGGTACTCGCCCGAACTGCGTGGCTCCTTCCCCTTGCACTGGCTGGCCGTCGCCCCCGGCGTACTCGCCGCCGACTCGGCCTGGACCGAGCGCGGCCGCCCGGTCGCCGCACCGCGGCTCACCGCACGCCTCGCCGGGGACGGACCGGCGCCGCCGGACGGATACGCCCTCCTTCCCCTGCACCCCTGGCAGTTCCGCGCGGTACGGCACCGGCCACGGACCGCGGCCCTGCTGGACGCGGGACTGCTCAGGGACCTCGGCGTCCAGGGCGTCCCCTGGCACGCCACCTCGTCCCTCCGGACCGTCCACCGAACCGGCGCGCCCGCCATGCTCAAACTGTCGCTGGCCCTGCACATCACCAACTCCCGCCGGGAGAACCTCCGCAAGGAACTCCACCGCGGAGTGGAGGTCCACCGCCTGCTGCGCGGCGGCCTGTCCCGCCAGTGGCAGGCCGCCCACCCGCACTTCGACATCGTCCGCGACCCGGCCTGGCTCGCCGTCGACGGACCGGACGGCAGGCCCGTGCGCGGGCTCGACGTCGTCATCCGGCACAACCCGTTCCGTCCCTCGGACGACGTCTCCTGCGTCGCCGCCCTCGTCGCGCCGCGGCCCCACGTGCGGCCGGCCGGTTCCGACCGGCACACCGCTTCCGCCTCCGCCCCCTCCCGGCTGGCCGAGGTCGTCGCCCGACTCGCCGGGCGGACCGGCCGCCCGCGCCGAGCCGTGGCCACCGAGTGGTTCCTGCGGTACCTGCACCACGTCGTGCGTCCCGTCCTGTGGCTGGACGCCCACGCCGGGATCGCCCTGGAGGCCCACCAGCAGAACACGCTGCTCCTGCTCGACGCCCACGGCTGGCCCGCCGGCGGACGCTACCGCGACAACCAGGGCTACTACTTCCGCGAGTCCCGACGCGCGGAACTCGACGCCCGGCTGCCCGGCATCGGCGAGCACAGCGACACGTTCGTCTCCGACGAGGTCACCGACGAGCGCTTCGCCTACTACCTGGCCGTCAACAACGTCCTCGGTCTCATCGGCGCCTTCGGCTCCCAGCACCTCGCCGACGAACGGCTGCTGCTCGCGGCCTTCCGCCGTTTCCTCCGCCGCTTCGCCTCCGGCCCCGCCCCGCTGGGCAGCCCGCTGCCCACGTACCTCCTCGACTCGCCCGTACTGCGCTGCAAGGCCAACCTGCTGACCCGACTGCACGGCCTCGACGAACTTGCCGGGCCGGTGGACACCCAGTCCGTCTACGTCAGCATCGCCAACCCGCTGCACGCCTGAGCCCGCCACCCACCCGCCCGTGCCGGCGGACGGCGACCCCCGACCCTTCCCGACCCCCTCCGTCTTCCGAAAGGGCGACACCGTGACTTCCACCGACGCGAGCGCCGACGACACCCTGGACCTCCACCTGCCCGAGGAGTTCGTCGCCCTCTTCGGCAAGGACACGAACACCGCCGACGGGACAGCGGCGCGGCGGAGCGGTGACGACCTGCTCGACCGCGTCGCCGACTGGGGGCCCGCCGATACCCCCGTGGGCGTGTTCCGCCTGGCACCCGTCGATGCCGAAAGGGACGTTCCGCTCATCGGCCGCTGGATGAACGACCCCGCCGTCGCCGCGTTCTGGGAACTGACCGGTCCGCAGAGCGTGACCGAGGCCCACGTGCGGGCCCAGCTGACCGGCGACGGGCGCAGCGTCCCGTGCATCGGCGTCCTGGACGGCGTACCGATGAGCTACTGGGAGATCTACCGGGCCGACCTGGACCCGCTGGCCCGGTACTGCCCCGTCCGGCCGCACGACACCGGCATCCACCTCCTGATCGGCGACGCCGCCGACCGCGGACAGGGCATCGGAACCACGCTGATCAGGGCCGTCACCGACCTCGTGTTCGCCGGACGGCCCACCTGCACACGGGTCCTCGCCGAACCCGACATCCGCAACACGCCGTCCGTCGCCGCGTTCCGCGGTGCCGGTTTCCGGTGCGCCGCCGAGGTCGCCCTGCCCGCGAAGCGGGCCGCCCTCATGGTCCGCGAGCGGTACTCCCCCGAGGCGACGTAGCGCCACGCCGTCCCGCTCGCCACCGCCGGCCCGCCCACCCGACCAGGAGCCTCTCATGTCCCGGCCGTCCCCCGCGCCTCTCCCGTCGCCCCTCCCACCCCTCTCACCCGCCTTGCGCACCCGCATGTCAGTCCCGGGCCGTAGGGTGGTCGGGCTATGACGAAGCCCTCACTCCCCGAACTCCTGCACGCCGCCGTCACCGCCGTCGGCGGCACGGAGCGTCCCGGCCAGGTGGCCATGGCCGAAGCCGTCGAGGAAGCCATCGACAGTGGTTCCCACCTGCTGGTCCAGGCCGGCACCGGCACCGGCAAGTCGCTGGGCTACCTCGTGCCCGCGCTGGCCCACGGGGAGCGGGTCGTCGTGGCCACCGCGACCCTGGCCCTGCAGCGCCAGCTCGTGGAGCGCGATCTGCCGCGCACGGTCGACGCGCTCCATCCACAGCTGCGCCGTCGTCCGGAGTTCGCGATGCTCAAGGGCAGGTCGAACTACCTGTGCCTGCACCGCCTCCACGAGGGAGTCCCGCAGGACGAGGAGGAGGGCCTCTTCGACCAGTTCGAGGCCGCCGCCCCCACCAGCAAGCTGGGCCAGGACCTGCTGCGGATGCGTGACTGGGCGGACGAGACCGAGACCGGTGACCGCGACGACCTCACGCCCGGTGTCTCCGACCGGGCCTGGTCGCAGGTCTCGGTCTCCTCCCGGGAGTGCCTGGGCGCCTCGAAGTGCGCCTACGGGGCCGAGTGCTTCGCAGAGATGGCCCGCGAGCGTGCCAAGCTCTCCGATGTTGTCGTCACCAATCACGCGCTGCTCGCGATCGACGCCATCGAGGGCGCTCCCGTGCTGCCGCAGCACGAGGTGCTGATCGTCGACGAGGCGCACGAGCTGGTCTCCCGGGTCACCGGGGTGGCCACCGGCGAGCTCACCCCCGGCCAGGTCAACCGGGCGGTGCGACGGGCCGCGAAGTTGGTCAACGAGAAGGCCGCGGACCAGCTCCAGACCGCGGCGGAGGGCTTCGAGCGGCTGATGGAGCTGGCGCTGCCCGGCCGCCTGGAGGAGGTCCCGGAAGACCTCGGCTACGCGCTGACGGCGCTGCGCGACGCGTGCCGTACGGTCATCTCCGCGATCGGGTCGACCCGTGACAAGTCCGTGCAGGACGAGGACGCGGTCCGCAAGCAGGCGCTGGCCTCCGTGGAGTCCGTCCACGACGTGGCGGAGCGGATCACGCACGGCTCCGAGTGGGACGTCGTCTGGTACGAGCGACACGACCGGTTCGGCGCCTCGCTGCGCGTCGCCCCCCTGTCCGTCTCGGGCCTGCTGCGCGAGAAGCTCTTCACCGACCGCTCGGTCGTCCTGACCTCCGCGACCCTGAAACTCGGCGGCGACTTCAACGGCGTCGGTGCCTCGCTGGGCCTTGCCCCCGAGGGCACCGAGGGCGACGACGTGCCCCAGTGGAAGGGCGTCGACGTGGGCTCGCCCTTCGACTACCGCAAGCAGGGCATCCTCTACGTCGCCAAGCACCTGGCTCGCCCGGCCCGTGACGGCGACCGCGGCGACATGCTCGACGAGCTCACGGAATTGATCCAGGCGGCGGGTGGTCGCACACTGGGGCTGTTCTCCTCGATGCGCGCGGCCCAGCTGGCCGCGGAGGAGCTGCGCTCCCGCATCCCGGAGTACCCGATCCTGCTCCAGGGCGAGGAGACGCTCGGTGAGCTGATCAAGAACTTCGCCGCCGATCCGAAGACCTGCCTCTTCGGCACGCTGTCGCTGTGGCAGGGCGTCGACGTCCCCGGGCCGAGCTGTCAGCTGGTCGTCATGGACAAGATCCCGTTCCCGCGCCCCGACGACCCCTTGATGAGCGCCCGCCAGAAGGCGGTGGAGGAGGCCGGCGGCAACGGCTTCATGGCGGTCGCCGCCACGCACGCCGCGCTGCTGATGGCCCAGGGCGCCGGCCGTCTCGTACGGGCGTCGGGCGACCGCGGGGTGGTCGCCGTACTGGATCAACGGCTGGCGACAGCCCGGTACGGGAGTTACCTGAAGGCGTCCCTGCCCGACTTCTGGTTCACCACGGACCGCAACCAGGTCCGCAGGTCGCTCGCCGCGATCGACGCCGCGGCGCGGCAGACGGAGGACGCCTGAGCGGCGAGGGCCTCCACCTTCCTCGGTGAGGGCCCCCGCCCGCGCTCTGTCGGCCCCCGGGCCCGCGCTCTGTCGGCCCCCGGGCTCCGCACAGCGCAGGGCCCCGGAACCGGCGCAGAGGTTCCGGGGCCCGGTCGGGTCGGCGGGTCGCTGTCGTGGCGCGCCCGCCCGCCGTGGCGCTCAGACGCGGCGCAGTACAGCCACCACCTTGCCGAGGATGGTCGCGTCGTCACCGGGGATCGGCTCGTACGCCGCGTTGTGCGGAAGGAGCCAGACGTGGCCGTCCTCGCGCTTGAAGCGCTTGACGGTGGCCTCGCCGTCGAGCATCGCGGCCACGATGTCGCCGTTCTCGGCGACGGGCTGGCGGCGGACCGTGACCCAGTCGCCGTCGCAGATGGCCGCCTCGATCATCGAGTCGCCGACGACCTTCAGCACGAACAGCTCGCCGTCGCCGACCAGCTGCCGGGGCAGGGGGAAGACGTCCTCGACGGACTCCTCGGCGAGGATCGGGCCACCGGCGGCGATGCGCCCGACGAGCGGGACGTACGAGGCCGCAGGCTTGCCTGCGGTGTCCGTGGGCTGCACGGAGGCGGCCTGGTCCGAGCCCCGTACCTCGTAGGCGCGCGGGCGGTGCGGGTCGCGGCGCAGGAAGCCCTTGCGCTCCAGCGCCATCAGCTGGTGGGCGACCGAGGAGGTGCTGGAGAGGCCGACGGCCTGGCCGATCTCACGCATCGACGGCGGGTATCCGCGCCGCTGCACGGAGTCCCGGATGACCTCGATCACCCGCCGCTGACGGTCGGTGAGCCCGGAGCTGTCAGCCCGGATGCCGGGAGGTCGGCCCGGCAGGGAGCGCTTGTGCCCCTCGGGATTCGCGGCGTCGCTCACGGCGTGCATCGGCTCAGGTCGGCCCTGGGGGCGGTCCTGGGCAGTGATGGTGGCACTGTCGGCGGTGGTGGTCACGTCGGCCCCTCTCGATGGTCTCCCTGCTGCACAACGGTAGTAGCTTTCGAAAGGTTGCGCCAAACACACGTTCGAGTGAAAAATCGCGGATTGTCGACCTGGATTGCGTATCTGGGTGTATAGCTACCGCGGCGCCTGACGGACAAAAGGGCCCATTGCTGTACTCTTCACCGCCGCGGTGACGACCCCGGGGTGCCGCCCCAGTCTGCCATCCGGCATCCCGTCCGGCGGGGCCGGTTCCCCGTCTATGCGGTAGTCCCACGGCCCCTCCCCGCGGCGCCCACCGTATCTCCGCATGTCCCGCAGGGTGCGGCCGTGCGCCCGCCCGCCCGCCGCGACGTCGTGGCCGGACGGTGGCCGCACGCACGGGCACCGTCCGGCCACGGCCGGTTCCTGTACGCACGGGTGCGACACGCGTGCAGGGTGTGAAAGTGTGAGCCGATCCCCACATCTAGTGGTTGGATTGCGGCAGCGGCCCACAAGTTGTGGTCCCCCGGGTCCAGGACCCCGCCGCGATCGCCTATGCTGGGGGCTGCTTCGAGGGGCCTGAAGGGCCTCGTGGGGCTATCGAGTCTGCTGTGAGGAGGGTTGGGAGTTCATGCACTGCCCCTTCTGCAGGCACCCCGACAGCCGGGTCGTCGACAGTCGCACGACCGACGACGGCACGTCGATCCGCAGGCGCCGCCAGTGCCCCGACTGCTCCCGTCGTTTCACGACCGTGGAGACGTGCTCGCTCATGGTGGTCAAGCGGTCCGGGGTCACCGAACCGTTCAGCCGCACCAAGATCATCAACGGTGTGCGCAAGGCCTGCCAGGGCCGGCCCGTCACCGAGGACGCGCTCGCCCAGCTCGGCCAGCGGGTCGAGGAGGCGGTGCGGGCCACCGGGAGCGCCGAGCTGACCACCCATGACGTGGGGCTGGCCATACTCGGTCCGCTCCAGGAACTCGACCTCGTCGCCTATCTGCGATTCGCCTCCGTCTACCGGGCGTTCGACTCGCTCGAGGACTTCGAGGCCGCGATCGTGGAGCTCAGGGAGGCGACGGGGCGTCCCGGCGGCGACGGCGACGAGGCCGACGCGGGGAGCCAGGAAGACGGCCGCGGAGCCACGGGGACGGCGCACGTCCCCGAGCCCGCAGGCGCCGCCGACTGACCGGCGGGCCGGACCCGGACTTCGGCGCCCGGGCCCGGCCGGACGGCGGCGAGAGAAAGACCTGTCGCGGGCGGAGCGAGAGATGCCCGCGACATCAGACAGAACACCGTGCCACGGGAACAATCGGGGCACTTCAGGGCGTTTTCGCCCGTACAGGGAGGCGGCATGACAGAGACGGCGAGCGGTCCGGCACGGAGTTCCCGCGCCAAGGGCAGCAAGGCGGGCAAGGGGCTCCGTGTCGAGCGCGTCCACACCACCCCGGGGGTCCACCCCTACGACGAGGTGGCCTGGGAGCGCCGTGACGTCGTCATGACCAACTGGCGCGACGGCTCGATCAACTTCGAGCAGCGCGGCGTCGAGTTCCCCGACTTCTGGTCGGTGAACGCGGTCAACATCGTCACCAGCAAGTACTTCCGCGGGGCTGTCGGCACCCCGCAGCGCGAGACCAGCCTCAAGCAGCTGATCGACCGCATCGTGAAGACGTACCGGAAGGCCGGTGAGGACCACAGGTACTTCGCCTCGCCCGCCGACGCCGAGATCTTCGAGCACGAGCTCGCCTACGCCCTCCTGCACCAGATCTTCAGCTTCAACAGCCCCGTCTGGTTCAACGTCGGCACCCCCCAGCCGCAGCAGGTCTCCGCCTGCTTCATCCTGTCCGTCGACGACTCCATGGAGTCGATCCTCGACTGGTACAAGGAAGAGGGCATGATCTTCAAGGGCGGCTCGGGCGCCGGCCTGAACCTCTCCCGGATCCGCTCCTCCAAGGAGTTGCTCTCCTCCGGCGGCAACGCCTCCGGCCCGGTCTCCTTCATGCGCGGTGCCGACGCCTCCGCCGGCACGATCAAGTCCGGTGGCGCCACGCGCCGCGCCGCCAAGATGGTCATCCTCGACGTCGACCACCCCGACATCGAGGACTTCATCGAGACCAAGGTCAAGGAGGAGGAGAAGATCCGCGCCCTGCGCGACGCGGGCTTCGACATGGACCTGGGCGGCGACGACATCACGTCCGTCCAGTACCAGAACGCCAACAACTCGGTCCGCGTGAACGACACGTTCATGAAGGCCGTCCAGGAGGGCGGCAAGTTCGGCCTGACGTCCCGCATGACCGGTGAGGTCATCGAGGAGGTCGACGCCAAGGCGCTCTTCCGCAAGATGGCCGAGGCCGCCTGGGCCTGTGCCGACCCGGGCATCCAGTACGACGACACCATCAACCACTGGCACACCTGCCCGGAGTCCGGCCGTATCAACGGCTCGAACCCCTGCAGCGAGTACATGCACCTGGACAACACGTCCTGCAACCTCGCCTCGCTGAACCTGATGAAGTTCCTGAAGGACGACGGCAAGGGCAACCAGTCCTTCGACGTCGAGCGCTTCGCGAAGGTCGTCGAGCTCGTCATCACCGCGATGGACATCTCCATCTGCTTCGCGGACTTCCCGACCCAGAAGATCGGTGAGAACACCCGCGCCTTCCGCCAGCTCGGCATCGGCTACGCCAACCTCGGCGCCCTGCTGATGGCGACCGGCCACGCGTACGACTCCGACGGCGGCCGCGCCCTGGCCGGCGCCATCACCTCCCTGATGACCGGTACGTCGTACAAGCGCTCCGCCGAGCTCGCCGCGATCGTCGGCCCGTACGACGGCTACGCCCGCAACGCGCAGCCGCACCTCAGGGTCATGAAGCAGCACTCCGACGAGAACGCCAAGGCCGTCCGCATGGACGACCTGGACACGCCGATCTGGGCCGCCGCCACCGAGGCCTGGCAGGACGTGCTGCGCCTCGGCGAGAAGAACGGCTTCCGCAACTCCCAGGCCTCCGTCATCGCCCCGACCGGCACCATCGGTCTGGCGATGTCCTGCGACACCACCGGCCTCGAGCCCGACCTCGCCCTGGTCAAGTTCAAGAAGCTGGTCGGCGGCGGTTCGATGCAGATCGTCAACGGCACCGTCCCGCAGGCCCTGCGCCGCCTGGGCTACCAGGAGGAGCAGATCGAGGCGATCGTCGCCCACATCGCCGAGCACGGCAATGTGATCGACGCCCCCGGCCTCAAGCACGAGCACTACGAGGTGTTCGACTGCGCCATGGGCGAGCGCTCCATCTCCGCGATGGGCCACGTCCGCATGATGGCCGCCATCCAGCCGTGGATCTCCGGCGCCCTCTCCAAGACGGTGAACCTGCCGGAGTCGGCGACCGTCGAGGACGTCGAGGAGGTCTACTTCGAGGCGTGGAAGATGGGCGTCAAGGCGCTCGCCATCTACCGCGACAACTGCAAGGTCGGCCAGCCCCTCTCCGCCAAGACCAAGGAGAAGGAGAAGTCCGCGACGGACGCCGTCACGGCGAAGGCGGAGGCCGCCATCCGCGAGACGGTCGAGAAGGTCGTCGAGTACCGCCCGGTCCGCAAGCGTCTCCCGAAGGGGCGTCCCGGTATCACCACGTCCTTCACGGTCGGCGGCGCCGAAGGCTACATGACTGCCAACTCCTACCCGGACGACGGTCTCGGCGAGGTCTTCCTGAAGATGTCCAAGCAGGGCTCGACGCTCGCGGGCATGATGGACGCCTTCTCCATCGCGGTCTCCGTCGGCCTTCAGTACGGGGTGCCGCTGGAGACGTACGTCTCGAAGTTCACGAACATGCGTTTCGAGCCGGCCGGCATGACGGACGACCCGGACGTGCGGATGGCGCAGTCGATCGTCGACTACATCTTCCGCCGCCTGGCGCTGGACTTCCTGCCCTTCGAGACGCGCTCCGCGCTCGGCATCCACTCCGCCGAGGAGCGCCAGCGCCACCTGGAGACCGGCTCGTACGAGCCGGCCGACGACGAGCTCGACGTCGAGGGCCTGGCCCAGTCGGCGCCGCGCACCCAGGAACTGAAGGCCGTCGTCACGCCGAAGGCCGAGGCCGAGGCGGCCAAGCCCGCTCCGCAGCAGGCGCACACCAGCGCCGAGCTGGTGGAGATGCAGCTGGGCATCCAGGCCGACGCCCCGCTGTGCTTCTCCTGCGGCACGAAGATGCAGCGAGCCGGTTCCTGCTACATCTGCGAGGGCTGCGGCTCGACCAGCGGCTGCAGCTGACGCTCAGCCGGATGAGTTGAGTAAGGGGCGTCCGCCCTGGCGGACGCCCCTTACTCATGCGGTGGTGCCGTGCTCCGGACTCATGCGCCGGGGTGCCGTTCAGGGCCGGTGTGCCGAGCCCATCGTGGCGGCGAACGCGGCCGGGTCGCCGTCGAAGCCGTGCACGCCGCCGCGGAACTCCCACGCCCCGCTCTCGTCGCGGACGAACTCCGCGACCGTCGCCGCCGTCGCGCCCAGGACACCGGCGAAATCGTCCGTGGCCAGATCGGTGTGGCCCTCCCGGATGCGCAGGCCCGGGTTGGCCACGGACCCGAAGGTCCGCTCCTCGGAGCGCTGCTGGATGGCGACGCCCACCACCACGCGCGCGTACCGGGCGTCGAGCCGCTCCAGCTCCAGCGTCATGACCTCGTCGAAGCCGAAGCCCTTGCCGTCCCGGCTGTCCCGGTTGAGATAGATGGTGCCGTCGGGGGAGCGGCTGTCGAAGTGCACCACATAGGAGGGAGCACCGTACGGATCGCCCGCCGCGTAGGTCCCGGCGACGATGTCCAGGTCGGCGGGCGGCTCGCCCGCCGGACTCGGATCCCACCGCAGCGCGATCTCGACCTTTCCAATGCCCTTGCTGAGGCCGTTCACAGACTTCCCCTTCCCAGGTCCCCCGCCCTGCCCGGCCACCTGAACTGCCGAGCGCAGACGGCCGGTTGTCCATCCTGCCACGCACACGGAGGTGTGCGCGGGCAAGCGGTCGTCCGGAGAGTGACCGGTGCCACGTTCCTGGCCTTACCATGGCGCGGTGCTGGTCAAGTGGATTCGCTGCACCGTGGTGGACCGCCGCGGGTTCGAGCGGGGGCAGCGAAAGTGGGCGGGGCTTCCGGGGGAGCCGGGTTTTCGGGGACAGGGGGGTGGCTGGAGTCGCGGGCGTCCGGACGTGGCACACGTCTTCGCCTTCTGGGAGAGCCGCGCCTTCTACGACTCCTTCATGGCCCGTTCCCACGACCGGCTCGCTTCGGCACAGGCGGGTACCTTCAAGGACGCCCAGGTCAGGCTCTTCGACCACCGGTTCGACGTGAAGACCGGGTTCGAGCCGCGTTTCACGGACGCCGACCTGCTGCGGGTGGCGCTCTGCCGGGTCCACGAGGAGCGGGCCGAGCACTACGTCCTCATGCAGGAGAAGGTCTGGAACCCCGCGATGGCCGGTTCCCCCGGAATGGTCCGCGGGCTGTTCGGGGAGGCGCCGGGGCACGAGTACCTGGTGCTGTCCATGTGGCGGTCGGCCGCCGAGCACGGCAAGTACCGCACCGAGCGGGTGGAACGGCTCGCGCTGCGCGCCCAGACGGAGGCCGACATCGCGGCGCTGACGGGGGACATCGTGCAGCTGGAGCCCTCGTGGACCGTCTGAGTCCCGGGCCGGCCTCCCGGCGTCGAGGTACGGGAACTGTGTGACGTACGCCGTATGGGGCCCGTACGAGTCCGTGGTTTCACCGGTCTCGATCTAGGGTTCTGTCATGGCACGACCACGGCGCATCGTTCTTGTCCGGCACGGCGAGTCGACGGGCAACGTCGATGACTCCGTGTACGAGCGTGAACCCGACCACGCGTTGGGCCTCACCGAGCAGGGCCGGGCGCAGGCGGAGAGGACGGGCAAGGAGCTGCGCGAGGTGTTCGGGCGCGAGCGGGTCAGTGTGTACGTCTCCCCGTACCGCCGGACGCACGAGACCCTGCGGGCCTTCCGCCTCGACCCCGAGCTCATACGGATACGGGAGGAGCCCCGGCTGCGTGAGCAGGACTGGGGAAACTGGCAGGACCGCGACGACGTACGCCTGCAGAAGGCCTACCGGGACGCCTACGGCCACTTCTTCTACCGCTTCGCCCAGGGCGAGTCGGGTGCCGACGTGTACGACCGGGTCGGCGGCTTCCTGGAGAGCCTGTTCCGAAGTTTCGAGGACCCCGACCATCCGCCCAACGTGCTCCTGGTGACCCACGGTCTGGCCATGCGGTTGTTCTGCATGCGGTGGTTCCACTGGACGGTCGCGGAATTCGAGTCGCTGTCGAACCCCGGGAACGGCGAGGTACGGATGCTCGTTCTCGGCGAGGACGGCAAATACGCCCTCGACCGGCCCTTCGAACGCTGGCGAGATCCGGAACCCTACGGGACCACCGGATAGAGTGGCAGGGCGATGACCGCTCATTCATCTCCCGACGGGCCCCTGGACCGGGCCCTGGCCAGCCTGCGCGGACTGTCGGTGGGCGACGCGCTGGGTTCACAGTTCTTCGTGCCCGCGAACTACCCGCTGCTCAAGCGCCGGGAGCTGCCTCCCGGGACGTGGCAGTGGACCGACGACACGGAAATGGCCTGCTCCGTGGTCGCCGTCCTGGCCACGCATCACCGCATCGACCAGGACGCGCTGGCACATTCCTTCGCCCACCACCACGACTTCGACCGCGGCTACGGACCCGCGGTCAACCGGCTGCTGCGACTGGTCCGGGAGGGCGGCGACTGGCGCGAGCTCGCCGCCGCGCTCTTCAACGGCCAGGGGTCCTGGGGCAACGGTGCCGCGATGCGCATCGCGCCGCTGGGTGCCTGGTACGCGGACGACCCGGAGCAGGCGACCCACCAGGCGGAGATCTCCGCGTACCCCACCCACCAGCACCGCGAGGCGGTGGTCGGCGCCATGGCCGTCGCCGCGGCCGCCGCACTGGCCGCCGGGCCCGGCGGTCCGCCCCGTCCGCACGCGCTGCTCGACGGGGTGATCGCGCTGGTCCCCAAGAGCGCGGTCGGCGCCGGGCTGCGACGTGCCCGGGACATGCTCGACTACGGCGACGCGGCCACGGTCGCGGCCGTACTGGGCTGCGGCAGGCGTACGACCGCCCACGACACCGTTCCCTTCGCCCTCTGGTCCGCCGCACGCTCCCTCGGGGACTACGAGCGCGCTTTCTGGACGACCGCCCAGGTCGGCGGGGACGTGGACACGACCTGCGCCATCGTGGGCGGGGTGATCGCCTCGGCGAGGGACGGCGCGCCGCCGGCCGAGTGGGCCGAACGCGTCGAGGCGCTTCCGGGTTGGACGGCGGCGTCGGTCTAGCGGGCCGCACCCGGGCCGCGCGGCGCGGGCAGGCCGGGACTCTCCGTGCTTGGCGGGAACTCTCGGTGACCATGTGTGCGTTGTCGTGACATCCGCCGTGTGAGGCAAGGGGCCCGCACGGAGTCCGCGGGGTCACGAGGGGGTGGGGCATGGGGATGCGATTGGCGCGGGTCGGCGCGACGCTGCTTGCCGCGCTGCTCGTCCGGCCGACCACCCCGCGGACCGCGAGCCGGCCGGACGGCCGTCGGGAGGCGTGCGTGACGCCCGTCGACGGCCCCCGGCCGGCCCCTGGTGGCGCACCGTCAGCCCATTCCCGGTCCGGCCGATCCGGACAGGGCCTCCAGGTCGCTCTTGCGCACCCGGATCACCAGCCAGGCCGTGGCCAGGGCGAGTACGGCCATGGCGGCAGCCGGAATGAAGGCCGCCAAGATCCCCTGGGCGAGGACGTCGTGCCCCCAGGGCGCGGGCAGCTGGTGCGTCTGGGCGAACTCCGCCTTCTGCTCCGGCGAGCCGTTGGTCAGGAAGGCCGGCGCCTGTTCCTCGGCCTCGTTCTTGCTGGCCGTGCCGAACACCGTCGTCAGGATGGCGAGGCCGATCGATCCGCCCACCTGCTGCATCACGTTGAGCAGGCCGGACGCCGCGCCCGCCTCGTGCTGGGCGACCCCGGAGACCGCGTTGGCCGCCTCCGCCCAGACGTCCTCCCGCCGACGCGGCGCGGTCCTGGAGCGCGCGATCCTCGACGCCGCGCTGGAGCAGCTCGGCACCGTCGGCTGGAACGGCCTGACGATGGAGGGGGTCGCCGCCGGCGCCCAGACGGGCAAGGCGGCGGTGTACCGCCGCTGGCCGTCCAAGGAGGACCTGGTCGCGGACGCGCTGCGGTCCGGACTGCCGCGTTTCGATACGGTGCCCGACCTGGGGAGCGTGCGTGAGGACCTTCTGGCACTGTGCCGGCGGGCGCGCGACGCGATGTTCTCCCGTCCCGGACTCGCCTGGCGATCGGTCATTCACGAATGCGACAGCATCCAGGCGGAGCGCTTCCACGCGGTGATCCTCAAGGGGGTGGTCGAGCCGACCCTGGAGATGCTCCGTGAGGTCATCACCCGCGGTATAGAGCGGGGAGAGGTCCGGGGCGACGCGGCGAACGGCTACGTCTTCGACGCCATCCCGGCGATGATGATGTACCGCTCGAAGATTTGTGGAAGTGAATGGACGGACCAGGAGGTCGAAGAAATGATCGACCGGCTGATGGTTCCGCTGCTCCGGCCGGACGGTACCTGACTCCCGTCTGCCCGGGGTCGGCGCTCATGGGGGGAACCAGGGTGTCCCCGAAGGATCGGGGCGGCGTAGGCTAAGAGCGTCATGCCGTACGAACCACCTACTCACACCGTCGAGCGCTCACTCCGCGCCACGACCGGAGCGAAGATCATTGCCGGTGTCGACGAGGTGGGGCGGGGTGCGTGGGCCGGTCCGGTCACTGTCTGTGCCGCGGTCACCGGGCTCCGCAGGCCCCCGGTCGGACTCACCGATTCCAAGCTGCTGACCGTCAAGCGACGCGGCGAACTCGCCGCGGAACTGCGGACCTGGGTGACGTCCTATGCCCTGGGGCACGCCTCTCCGGAGGAGATCGACGCACTGGGGATGACCGCGGCGCTGCGACTGGCGGCCGTGCGTGCCCTGGAGTCCCTGCCGGTCCGTCCCGACGCCGTCATCCTCGACGGCAAGCACGACTATCTCGGGGCGCCTTGGAAGGTCCGTACGGTGATCAAGGGTGACCAGTCCTGCGTCGCCGTCGCGGCGGCCTCGGTGCTGGCCAAGGTCCAGCGCGACAAAATGATGGCCGAACTGGGTATCGACCATGCAGACTTCGGTTTTGCGGACAACGCCGGGTATCCGTCGCCCGTGCACAAGGCCGCACTGGAGGAGTGGGGGCCCACCCCGCATCACCGGTTGTCGTGGGCGTATCTTGATGCGCTGCCCCAGTGGCGGCACCTCAAGAAGGTCCGCAGTTGGGTGGACGGAAGCGTTCCGGAAATCGAGGGTCAGCTCGGATTCGATTTCTGACGGTTCCGCTCGCAGGCATGTGCCACCCGCCGACGCGAGCCGCACCAACGTTTGATAAACATCAGCTCATGCCTCTCATTCCCGAGGAGCCTCAGATTCACGAGAAGGCCCAGGGTCCCCGCGCCACTCCGGCCAGCGGCCGCACCGCGTCGACCCCCCGCCCCGTTCCCGGCCCCCGTCCCGCGGCTCCGCCGCGTCCCGGCCGTCCCGACCCCGCGCGGCCCGCGCCGCCGGCGCAGCGCGCGCCGCGCGACACGGCCGCGGCCAAGCCCGCACCGTCCGGTCCGGCTGCTCCGGCAACCGCCCCGGCCACCCCGCAGATCCAGCTGATCCCGGCTTCGCCCGAAGGTGCGCTCGACGCCGCCGAGGAGGCCGTGGACCTGCTTCTGGACTCGGGTCGTGCCCCCGGTGACGTGCTGGTGATCACCACCGGCGAACCGCATCCGTGGGCCGCCCACGAACTGTCCTTCGGCGATGCCGCCTACTGGGCGCAGCACGACGCGGGCGACGACGTCTTCTACGCGGACGCCGCCGTCGCGGACCGTGCCGCGTCACGGGCCGTTGTCGTGGTCGTGGTCAACGGCGGCCCCGAAGCCGCCGCTGTCACCGCCCTGTCCGTGGCCCACTCCCGGGCCGGCGCCCTGCTGATCGTCTGCGGTGACCCGCAGCGGATCAACTCGGTGCTGGGCGCGGGCGTCTGAGCCGCGTCCGCCGCATGCGGCGGACGGCGGTGTGACGCAGGGGGCCGCGCCGGAACGGTACCCGTCCGATGGGTGCTTCGGCGTGCCCGTTGTCCCCTCGAGGCGGAGCACCTGTTCCCGTCCGAGGGGACGACGGTGCCTTCCGGTCAGGGGGCGTACGGGTGTCCCGACGCGCTGTCACAGGCCTGGATGCCGCCGCGTGGACACGCAGTGCGCATCGGGCCCGTGGTGCTCAGCGGGCCGCGGCGCGGCGCAGCACGTCCGAGGCGACGCCGCCGGTGCGCGGTGGCGGGGGCGGTGCCTCCGACGTGGCGAACGGTTCCGGCGTCGACGCGGCATTGGGCCGGCGCCCCCCGCGTCCCTCACCGAGGACCTGCCAGCCGTCCCGGGTCAGTGTGATGTAGGCGCCGCAGCGCAGCCCGTGCAACGTGCAGGCGTCCCGCAGCCCCCACATCCACGCCCCGTCCTCCTCCGTCCAACGGGCGTCGCCCTCACGGCAGTAGAGCAGGACGGCGGTGCGCACCGGGGTGCGGAGCCGCAGGTCGTGCGGGATGACCCGGCGCAGTTGGGCGAGCAGCGCGTTGCGGAACATCCAGCCGTCGGCCGGAGCCCGGCGGCTGGTGAACGAGGCGCTCGCACGCAGTCGTTCGTCCGGATCCAGTACGGCCACGATCGCGGTCGCCTGCTTGGGGCGGTGCCGCGCGTGCAGCCCGCTGACGACCTCGCGCGGGTTGCGAAGCAGCGGGATTCCGGCAGCGGCCCACTCCGCCGGTTCCAGTATGCGAGTGGCGGCAGGGGCGGAAGACGACAAAGATGCCGCCGAGGACGGAGCGAATCCGAAGGTCACGTTCCTCCCTTCGGCTACGCGCCCACACTGCGGGCGGGGGTCGGATTCGGGGGAGCGCGCACCGCAGTGAAGCCCTGCCGGAACACGGACGAGCCGTGCGGGGAGCGGACTTCAATTCTTCCTGTCGAACTGGGATGCGGCAACGAGCAATTGGGGTCGACGACCGTTATCGGATGATGCGCGCCCTATATCCCTACCCAGAGCCCAGCCGGGTGACGCGCGGGGCGCGCCACCCGGAGTCGCGCGGGCTCGTGGGCCGGTTCGGTGTCGTGCGGTGCGTGTGCGGTGCGGTAGGTGTGCGGTGCGTCGTGGCGGGCGATCAGCCCTGCACGGCCAGGACCAGTGGCAACACCCCGGGGGCGCCGGCGCGCCGCAGCAGCCGGGCCGCCACCGCCAGGGTCCAGCCCGTCTCGGTGCAGTCGTCCACGAGGAGCACCGGGCCGTCCAGACCGCCGATCGTGGCGGCGAGGGCGGGCGGCACGGTCAGCGCGCCGTCGAGCGCCTTGAGCCGCTGCGCGCTGTTGCTGCGGGACGCCCTTGGCGCCTCCCCCGTGTACTCGACCGAACCGAGCAACGGCAGTCGGCCGACCTCGGCGATGTGTGCTCCGAGGGACTGGATCAGCCGAGGACGGGTGCGCGAGGCGACGGTCACCACCCCTGCCGGGCGTGGCAGGCCGTCGACCGCGCCCGAGGCCCAGCCACCGGGGCCCTTCGCCCAGTCGGCCAGAACCCTCACGACGGCTTCGGCGACATCGTCGGGCACCGCACCGTCCGGCGCCTGGGGGGAGAGCATCGGCCGCAGCCGGTTGCCCCAGCCGATGTCGGACAGGCGGCCCAACGCCCGGCCGGGCGCGGCCTGTTCCCCCACCGGGATACGCCCCTTCAGCTCGACGCCGATCGCGGGGAGCCCGGTCGGCCACATACGGCGCGGCTCCACCTCGACGCCGGCCCGGCCCAGGTCGACGCGGGCGGCGTCGAGGGCGTCGGTGGAGGTGTCCGCGGTGAAACGTGCGCCCGCGCAGTTGTCACAGTGACCACAGGGCTTGGCGCCCTCGTCGTCCAGTTGGCGTTGCAGGAACTCCATCCGGCAGTCGGTCGTCGAGGCGTAGTCACGCATCGCCTGCTGCTCGGCCTTCCGCTGCCGCGCAACCCAGTCGTACCGCTCCGCGTCGTACGTCCACGGCTCTCCCGTCGCGATCCAGCCGCCCTTGACCCGCTTGACCGCACCGTCCACGTCGAGGACCTTGAGCATGGTTTCCAGCCGGGATCGGCGCAGCTCCACCAGGGGCTCCAGCGCGGGCAGCGAGAGGGGCCGCTCCGCGTGCGCGAGGATGCCGAGCGTGCGGCGCACCAGCTCCTCCGACGGGAAGGCCAAAGAGGCGAAGTACTCCCAGATCGCCTCGTCCTCCTTGCCCGGCAGGAGGAGCACCTCCGCGTGCTCGACACCGCGCCCGGCACGGCCGACCTGTTGGTAGTACGCGATGGGCGAGGACGGCGAGCCCAGGTGGACCACGAAACCCAGGTCGGGCTTGTCGAACCCCATGCCCAGCGCGGAGGTGGCGACCAGCGCTTTGACCCGGTTGGCGAGCAGGTCGTCCTCGGCCTGCTGCCGGTCCGCGTTCTCGGTCTTGCCGGTGTACGAGGAGACGGTGTGGCCGCGCTGGCGCAGGAAGGCCGTGACCTCCTCCGCGGCGGCCACGGTGAGCGTGTAGATGATCCCGGAGCCCGGCAGTTCGTGAAGGTGATCGGCGAGCCAGGCCATCCGGTGCGCGGCGTCGGGCAGCCGCAGCACGCCCAGACTGAGGCTCTCCCGGTCCAGCGGGCCGCGCAGCACCAACGCGTCCGACGTGCCGCCGGTCCCGAGCTGCTCCGCGACATCGGCGGTCACGCGCGCGTTGGCGGTGGCGGTCGTCGCCAGTACGGGCACCCCCGGCGGGAGGTCGGTCAGCATGGTGCGCAGCCGCCGGTAGTCCGGGCGGAAGTCGTGGCCCCAGTCGGAGATGCAGTGGGCCTCGTCCACCACGAGCAGTCCGGTCGCGGCGGAGAGCTTGGGCAGCACCTGGTCCCGGAAGTCCGGGTTGTTGAGCCGCTCGGGACTCACCAGCAGCACGTCGACCTCGCCCACGGCGATCTCGTCCTGGATCGCTTCCCACTCCTCGGTGTTGGAGGAGTTGATGGTCCGGGCACGGATGCCGGCCCTGGCCGCGGCCTCGACCTGGTTGCGCATGAGCGCGAGCAGCGGGGAGACGATCACCGTGGGGCCGGCACCTCTGCCCCGCAGCAGCGCGGTCGCCACGAAGTAGACCGCGGACTTGCCCCACCCCGTGCGCTGGACGACCAGGGCTCGGCGGCGGTCGGCGACCAGCGCCTCGATCGCCCGCCACTGGTCCTCCCGCAGCCGGGCGCCGCCCGAGGCGTCCCCGACGAGGCGGGCGAGGACCGCGTCGGCCGCTGCCCGGAGATCCGCGTTGCTCGTGTGCTCCATGCGTTCCATACAACAGGACGGGACTGACAGCCGGGTGCCGGGGCGGTGCGGCACCGTCGCTCGCCCCGGGAGAATGACGTGTCCCTGGCGGGAGTTATCCACAGGGCAAAGCGGAAATTTCAGTTCCGCGAGATCGTCGGGGCATGACGAACCACAGCGAAACGACTGGCTCCTCCGAGAACGGCGGCATCCCGGGCCCGGCGAAGCCGCGCCGTGCGACCCCCACCTCGTACGACGGCCCCGGTGAGGAGCACCAGGTCACCCTGCGTACCCCCGCCGAGCTGGCGGACGCCCTGCCGTATCTCCTGGGGTACCGCCCCGAGGACAGCATTGTCCTGGTCGCCCTGCGGGACAGGGACGGGCGTGGCCGGTTCGGTGGCCGTGCCCGCCTGGGCATTCCCGCGAACGCGGACGACTGGGCGAGCGCGGCCGGACAACTGGCACACGGCCTGGTGGCGGGCAGCGAGCGCAGGGGAGTCCGCCCCGAGCAGATGGTCGCCTACCTCTGCCAGGAGCCCGGACGGGGCGAGACCGGCCGAGAGGTGATGGAGCGGCTGCGCCCGCTGGCCCAGAAGCTGCGCGTCGAGTGCGGAGCCCTGGACGTGCCGGTGGTC
The DNA here is from genome assembly GCF_019049165.1 of Streptomyces sp. AC627_RSS907. NCBI lineage: Bacteria > Bacillati > Actinomycetota > Actinomycetes > Kitasatosporales > Streptomycetaceae > Streptomyces > Streptomyces sp. AC627_RSS907. Next base: position 3,690 of record NZ_JAGMUE010000037.1, on the reverse strand, counting down.
GAGGCGCTGTGCATCTCGGACGGGCGCTTCTGGTCGTACTGCTGCGACGACGAGGTCTGCTGCCCGGCCGAAGGCATCCCCATGGGTCTGCCGGGTACTTCCGTGCTGGCCGCGGCGGCCGCCTACGCCGGCATCCAGGTGCGGGGATCGCTGCGCGAGCTGCGGGCCAGGCTGCTTCCCTGGGAAGGCACCGCGGCACTTGAGCAGACGGCCGCCCTGGACGCGGCCGCCATGACGCTGGTCTCCCGCATCCTCGACGACGCCGGGCGCGCGGACGTGGCCGAGGAGACGCTGCGCTTGGCCCAGCGGGTCATGCGACGGCTCGGCGAGGCGCCGCCCGTGTCCGGCGTACCCGCGGAGGACCTGCGCGACGACCAGCTCTTCGGCCACGACGAGGCGGCGGCGCTGATCCTCGGACTCCAGGACCGTACGACCCGGGACCGTGCGGCCGAATGGATGGAAGGCGCCGAGGCCGGACCCGCGCTGCGGCTCTGGCGAGCGCTGGCCCGCCGCTGCGTCGGACCCTACGGCGAACACGCGGCCGCGCCCCTGACCCTCGCGGGGTGGGTCGCATGGTCCACCGGCGATGAACTGGAGGCACGAGAGGCGCTGGCCATGGCACTGGGCGCGGATCCGGACTACCTCTTCGCCCGGCTCCTGCACCAGGCGTGCAACGAGGGCCTCGACCCGGAGTCGGTCCGCCGCTGTCTGCGTGCGGAGCGCGGGGGCCGTGGGAGCACGGGCGGAGCCACGGCGGATGGCGACGAACAGGCCGGCGGGCCGGTGAAACGCGAGCCGACCGAGCTCACGCCCGCACCCAAGGCGGCTGCCGGCCGACGGCGTCGGCCACGCTCCGTCGCCGCGGCCGGCGGTGTGCTGGGCCGTGCGAGGGCGCAAAGCCGTGAGCCGGGCGTGAAGATCGTGCGGCCACGCACTCCGACGGGTGGCGAACGCCCTGGTGCGGCGCGACCGGGCCGCACGCGGTCACGCGCATCGCGGAAGGAAGCGGCGGGACAGGAAGGCATCTGCCGGGAAGGCAGGCGCACGGGAGAGCACGGGACCGAAGGAGGCGGCGAGCGACTCTGAGAGAGGGAGGAGGAAAGGGAAGGAGTGGGATGGCCTGGGGGGAGAAGGAGGGGACGGAGGAAGTCGGAGAGGCAGGCGTTGGGCACTGTCGGAGCGCCCTCCTCCCGGGGGCAGCGGATTCGGCCCGGCCAGGGGCCAGGAGGCGGCCGATCCCTGTGACTCTGGCTCGACCTGGCCTGAAGGGGCACGGCGCGACGACCGCATGCAGACGGATGGGACGCACGTCGGACGGATGTGGACCAGAGCCTGAGCGACCCACGAAGGGAGTGTTTATCGTCAGGCAGACGACTATGATCGCCGCATGCCCTACGACCCGTCGGCCTTTCCGCCCTTCGCCGTCACCGTGGACCTGGTCGTGCTGACCGTACGCCGCCACTCCCTGTGCGCGCTGGCGGTGCGCAGGGGCGAGCCGCCGTTCCAGGGCCGCTGGGCCCTGCCCGGCGGCTTCGTACGGGCAGACGAGGACCTGGCTCAGGCGGCGGCGCGGGAGCTGGCCGAGGAGACGGGGCTGTGCGTCCACGACCCCGCCGCACCCATCCAGGATAACGGTGCCCACCTGGAGCAGCTCGCGACGTACGGCGACCCCGAGCGTGACCCCCGGATGCGCGTGGTCAGCGTCGCCCACCTCGCCCTGGCTCCCGACCTGCCCGCTCCACGGGCGGGTGGTGACGCCAGCAACGCGCGATGGGCACCGGTCGAGGAACTGCTGGAGCAGAGCGGTCACGGCCGTGACGGTGAGCCGGTGGCGTTGCTCGCCTTCGACCACGCCCAGATTCTGGCGGACGGCGTGGAGAGAGCCCGCTCCAAGATCGAGTACTCGTCGCTGGCCACCGCGTTCTGCCCGCCCGAGTTCACTGTGGGGGAGCTGCGCCGCGTGTACGAGGCGGTGTGGAGCGTGTCGCTCGATCCGCGCAACTTCCACCGCAAGGTGACGGGCACCCCGGGCTTCCTCGTCCCCACCGGGGGGACGACCACCCGCCAGGGCGGTCGCCCCGCCCAGCTCTTCCGGGCGGGCGGTGCGACTCTTCTCAACCCCCCGATGCTGCGTCCCGAGGTCTGACAGCGGGTCCGGGCCGGTATTCCGGCGTGTGCGGCGAACAAGGAGTCGACACGGTCCGTCACCTCGGGTCCGACAGGCCGCGCGATGCCCGGAAAAAACTGATATAGCACGCTATCTTGCTACAGGTGATCCAGGCCTTCGGACTGACCAGCACCCCTCGCAAGGAGTCTCCGCCCGCAGTCGACGACGTCTCCTTCGAGGCGCGCGCCGGCCGCGTCACCGCACTGCTCGGAGCATCGGGCGCCGGTAAGACGACGGTGCTCAGACTCATGCTCGAACTCCAACGCGGCCGAGGTCTCACCTACTTCAGAGGCCGTCCCCTGCACCGCATCGCCCATCCGTCGCGCGAGGTCGGCGTGCTGCTGGGCGATGTGCCGGGGCACCCGGCCCGCACGGTTCGCGGCCATCTCCGCATGCTGTGCGCGGCGGCCGGTGTGCCCGTCCGGCGTGCCGACGAAGTCCTGGAGGCGGTCGGCCTCGTGAGCCTGCGCGGCGAACGACTCGGCACTCTCTCGCGTGGCATGGACCGTCGTCTCGGGCTGGCCTGCGCACTGATTCCCGACCCGCACACCCTGGTCCTCGACGACCCCGCCGGCGCGCTCTCGGTCCGGGAGGCGCACTGGCTCCACAGCATGCTGCGTGCCCACGCGGTGCAGGGCGGTACCGTCCTGTTCAGTACGGCGGATCCCAAGGAGGCCGCGCGTACCGCCGACCACGTCGTCACGCTCGAACGGGGCCGGGTTGTCGCCGACCAGGAGGCCGCGGTCTTCTCCCGCACCCGCCTGCGCCCCCGTGTCGCCGTCCGTAGCCCGCACGCCCCCCGCCTCGCCGCTCTGCTGACCAAGGAGGCACGTGCGGCCCGTCGATCCGTCGAGGTCGTGCGCGAGGCCGGAAACCGTCTCGCCGTGTACGGCAGCACCTGCGCCGACATCGGCGAGACCGCCTTCCGCCACGGGATCCTCGTACATCAACTGGCCGATGAAATCGGTGACATGGGCCCCGGAGCGGGTGCGGTGCCGAAGGTCCGGCGGCTGAGCGCCCAGGGCAACCCGTTGCCGGACGCACCACCTCCGACCGCCATCCGCCCCTCACTCACCGACCCGTCCCACTCGACCGCGACCGACCCGTCTCGCCCGACCGCCACCGACACCGCGGTGACCGCCCCCCGAAAGCCCCTCACCACACCCGAGTCCTTCCCCGACGACCCCGGTCCCCTCCACGACGCTCCACTTCCGGAGCCGGAGCCGGGCGCCCCCCAGCCACCCGCCGACGGCCGCCGGCCCGTCCCCGGTACTCCGCGACCGTCCCTGACCAAGCCGTCACGCCCCGGCGCCCCCGCCCCCCGCGCCGAGCGCGCGCCCGGCAACGCCTCCACGCCCGACGGCGCTCCCGAGACCGGTAGCGCCCCTCCACGCGTCGGCGCCTCCGCACCAGCCGTCCCGCCGGAACCGGCCACCCCTCACGTGCCACTCGCCACCCCCCGTAACAGGCCGCGCCCCCACACGGCCCTCACCCCCTCCGCAGCCACCGCACGCGACACGCAC
>NZ_JAGMUE010000344.1:0-848 GCF_019049165.1 Streptomyces sp. AC627_RSS907 | reverse complement strand
GCCCCGCTGTGCGAGCCGCTGACCAGGTCGCGCACGGCGGCGTGGGCCGGCGACGGGGCCTGGACCAGGGCCACGAGCGCGGCCAGCGCCGTGGCCAGCAGGGCGTATCCGGGGCGGCGCAGCAGCGGCCAGTTGCACAGCGCGCCGACCGCCGTGCCGAGCAGGGCGCAGGCGACGGCGGCCAGCAGCCCGCCCACGGTCGCCTCGCCCACCGGGACCGCCACCCGGTGGTCGGCGCTGTGCGCGCCGCTGATCCGCGCGACGACCACGGTGGCCAGCGCGCCGAGCGCGGTCGAGCACAGCAGCGCGGTCAGCACGCACGCCAGGTGGACCCGGGCCGGGCTGGTCGCGGCTGCCGCGACCTGCCGGGCGGCCGGCGGGTCGCCGGCGACGCACACCCGCACCAGCCAGGCGGCCACCGGCAGCAGGCCGGCGGCGGTGTAGCCGAGCGAGTCGAGGATCGGCTGCCCCGACTGGACGCCGATCGCCAGGAAGATCCCGTACAGCAGCAGCGGGGGCAGCAGCCGGTGGGAGCGGACCAGCAGCTCCACCTGGTAGCGCAACAGGGCGGTCACGGGCGCTCCTCGGGCTTCGGCGGGTGCGGCGCGCGGCCCGCCGGCGCCACCGGCCCGCCGAGTGCGGGCGACCCCTCGGGCGCGGGCGGCTCGGTCACGGCCCGGATGTGCCAGGACGGGTGGGCCGTGAGCAGGGCGTGGAGCAGCGCGTCGGAGTACGCGGCGGGCACCGTCAGCGCCGTGCCGCCGTCGGGGGCGCCGGCCACCTCGGGCGCGCCGGGCAGTCCGTCCGGGGGCGCGGCGCCCGGCGGGCCCACGGCCTCGATCCGTACC
>NZ_JAGMUE010000343.1:0-594 GCF_019049165.1 Streptomyces sp. AC627_RSS907 | reverse complement strand
GCTTCCACACCACGCCCTCGCTCTCCGACACCCCGGTGGCCGTCGAGATCACCCCGCTGCTGCGGTTGCTCCTTGAGCGGCTGTGCGAGCCCGGCCTGTCCGCCTCGTCGCGGAAGGTCACCGAGGCGCTGGTGCTCGACGTGCTCGAACCCTCGCCGCGCGAACTCCTCGTCCAGGCGCCCACCTCGGCCCTGCTGCGCCCGATCGCCGACGCGCTGCGCGCGGACCCCGGCGACCAGCGCACCCTGTCGCAGTGGGCGGCGGAGCTGGCCGTGAGCGCGCGGACGATCAGCCGGGCCTTCGTCGCGGAGACCGGCACCAGCTTCGCGCGCTGGGTCGCCTCGGCCCGGGCGCAGCACGCCGTGGCGCTGCTGGCCCGGGGCTGGGATGTGGAGGCCGTGGCGGCGGAGGTGGGCTACCGGTCGGCGAGCGCCTTCGGGGCGGCCTTCCGCCGGACCACCGGCCTCACCCCGGGCGCGTTCCAGGTCTCCTGACCGGCCGGGGGAGCGGGCCGGGATCAGCCGCCGAGCGAGTGGGCCCCGAATCCGGCCTCCCCGAGCGGGCCCTGCGACCGGCTCCCGAGCGGCCCATGGG
>NZ_JAGMUE010000342.1:0-617 GCF_019049165.1 Streptomyces sp. AC627_RSS907 | reverse complement strand
TTTGGTCTGACATTGGTACCACCCGCGAAGGCGGGTCGGGCGCCGGGTCGATGTGTGCGGCAGGTACTTGCCAGGAAAGCCGCGACATACCGCCTTGCCGTTCTGCCGGGGCCTTCGCGGAGCGCACCCTGTTCGGTTGGCGAGACGGCTGCCGTTCTGGCTGCCCCACCGCGGGAACGCGTGGCGCCGTCCGTCTTCGTCAGGACATCAGGTCGAGGAGGGCCCGGCCGCGCGGCGTGTGGTGCAGCCGGACCTCGCGGCCCCGGCGCCGGCGGGTGAGGAGGCCCGCGGACTCCAGGAAGCGGCAGTGGTAGGTCGCGGAACCGGAGGAGAGGGCCGTGGCGATCTCACCCACGGTCGGAGTGTGCGCGGCCAGGCGCAGGATGGCGGCCCGCGCGGGCCCGAGCAGGATGGTCAGGGAGTCGGCGGCGGGCTGGACCGGGTCGCCGCCCGGGATCAGCGCGAGCCCGGGCGCGGGGTAGGACAGACGCGTTCCCGCGGAACCGTCCGAACTGATCGAGTAGGTGGCGCTGCCACAGACGAGCGGAGCGAGCACCAGGCCCTGGCCTGCCTCGCGGCGAGGCGTCCGCGCGGTGTGCAGGGGCGGGCAGTACAGC
>NZ_JAGMUE010000341.1:0-586 GCF_019049165.1 Streptomyces sp. AC627_RSS907 | reverse complement strand
CGATGGCCCTGCTCGCGGGTGGCGGTTCGTGACGGCGTGTGAGGTGCGGGTCGAACTCCTCGTATGGCATCCGGCCGACCCGGCCGCGCCGCTGGACGTCTCCCGGTCGTGGCCCCGGGTCCTCCAGGTCGCCCGCGCCGGTGCGGCCGGGCCGCCGGGCGTCATCGTGCGGCCGGGCGAACCGGTGCGTACGGCGGCGGGGCGGGTCGCGACCGCGCTGGGCCTTCGGCCGCCGCTCCAGCCGCGCCTGCTCGCCGTGGACCAGCGGCCGGACGAGGGCGGCGCGTGCCCGGAACAGCTCGCGCTGATCATGGACGGCGGCTGGCTCGGTACGGGCGGTGGTGGCCTTGTCCCGTGCGACTGCGGTGATCACGAGCTGGTGTGGACGCCGATCGCGGACCTCGGCCGGGTAGCCCTGGTGCACGCGTTGCGCGTCGCCGTGACCGGCCAGCCGCCGCCGCTGCTGTGGCGGGGCACGTCGGGGGCGGCCGGCACGTCGTGACCACCCGCGCGCTGGGCGGCCACAACCGACGTACGCGGACATCGGCGAGGCCGTCGCGGCGCGCCCGCTCGTCACGGGTGGTGG
>NZ_JAGMUE010000340.1:0-549 GCF_019049165.1 Streptomyces sp. AC627_RSS907 | reverse complement strand
CAGTGGTGGTGCCCATCGTGCCGCGGAACAGCGGGGTGTCGACGCCACCGGTGATCAACGCGTTGACCCGTACGGCCTGTTCGGCGTTCTCCAGCGCCGCCGCCCGGGCCAGGCCGACGACGCCGTGCTTGGCCGCCACGTACGGGGCGACGCCCGGCATGCCGACGACGCCGAGGTTGGAGGCGTTGACGACGACGGAGCCGCCGCCGGCCGCCACGATCGCCGGGAGCTGGTGCTTGAGGCTGAGGAAGACGCTCGTCAGGTTGTGTTCCAACTCGGCCGACCACCGCTCGGTCGCCGTCTCCTGGAGCGGGCCGAAGGCATTGACGCCGCCGGCGTTGTTGAACGCGCCGTCCAGCCGGCCGAATTCCCGTACCGCCGTTTCCACCAGGTGGGCCATGTCGGATTCCACGGTGACGTCGGTCGGTACGAAGAGGGCGTTGCCGCCGTTGGCCCGGATGCCCGCCACCACCTCGTCACCGACGTCCTTGCGGCGCGCCGCGAGCACGACCGACGCGCCCTCGGAGGCGATCCGCTCGGCCACCGCCC
>NZ_JAGMUE010000339.1:0-625 GCF_019049165.1 Streptomyces sp. AC627_RSS907 | reverse complement strand
ATCCCGCCAACGCCACGGGCCCCGCCGTCCTCGACGTCGACGCCGCGACGACCGAGGCCGACGCCGAGGCGGCCGACGTGCGCCGGGTGACCGTGACCGGCGTCGGGGCGCGCTGGGCGGGCGTGGACCTGAGCCCGCTGGAGGCGTAGCGGCCGGGCGGTCACGTCACGCTGTAGATTCCGACAAGCCGTCGGGAAGATGTTGCGTTCACCGCCCCGGGCGTGGTGACATGGACTTGAGCGCGTAGTTAGGCGCCTAACCGCCCGTGCGCGCCCATGCCCCAGGAGTACCGGGAGGCACCCCATGGAGACTCACCAGCCCAACAAGCCGCCGGTGCGAAGCTGCCCGAAGGCGCCATCGGTGGCTGACATGCTGGCGGCTTGTGCCGCGGCGACCGAGCTCTCCACGCCGCCCGGGGGACACGCGATCCCCGGGGTCGAACCGGCGACAGAGCCCCAACCGACGGCGCACTGTCGCCGCGAGGCGGCCTGACCTTCGCGCTCTTCCGCGCCTCGTTCACGGACGCCTGTCGCTCCCGTACGCCCGTCGAGCACACCCGTACGCCTGCCGCGCACACACGCTCGTCAGCCACGTACGCCCGCCGCCCACGCACGCCTGTCAGCCA
>NZ_JAGMUE010000338.1:0-670 GCF_019049165.1 Streptomyces sp. AC627_RSS907 | reverse complement strand
GGCGTTCCTCGTCCGTGATGTGCAGGGCCGTCTCGGACGCGGCCGAGCCCATCACGTGGTTGTAGAGCGCCCAGGTCGCGGCGGACAGGCCCTTATCGGTGAAGCCCGCGCGCACCAGCGTGGCCTGGAGGATCTCCATCCAGGCCAGGAAGTGCGGGCCGATGGTCGGCCGGCGGCGGGCGGGGACCGCGGCGGCCCACGGGTGACGTAGCAGCGCGGCGCGCCACGCGGTCAGCACGGCGGTCGCGTCGGCCCGCCAGTCCCCGGTCCGGTCCGCGGCCGGGGGCACCTCGCCGAAGATCGCGTCCACGGCGAGGTCGATGACGTCGTCCTTCGTGTCGACGTGCCAGTACAGCGACGGGGCCATGACGGCGAGGCGTTCCGCGAGCCGTCGCATGGTGAGCCGGTCGATGCCCTCCTCGTCGAGCAGGGCGACGGCGGCCTCGACGATGCGCGCGCGGGACAGCGGGGGCTCGCCGCGCGAGGTGCGCCGGGGCCGCAGCCACACGCTCCGTACGTCCCCGCCGCCGCGCTGGCCGCGCGCTTCACCCACGGTGTCCCACTTTCGTCCGACGCCCAGACGCGCTGGGTCGTTCCGCTGTCCCCACCGGTCCCGCTGCCGCATCGGTCGCGCTATCGCACTGGTCCCGCTGTCCCACCGCTTCCGCTT
>NZ_JAGMUE010000337.1:0-543 GCF_019049165.1 Streptomyces sp. AC627_RSS907 | reverse complement strand
GGACACCGATGACCTGGAGGGTGTTGAGGGTGTTCTTCCCGGGGTGTTGGCGTTGGGGGAGGAGCAGGTGGTGGTGCGGTCGGGTGTGGTGCGGGTGCCGCGTTTGGGTCGGGTGGTGTCTTCGGGTGGGGTTTCGGAGTTGGGGTTGGGGGTGTTTGGTTCGGGTGCGGTGTTGGTGACGGGTGGTACGGGTGTGTTGGGTGGTTTGGTGGCTCGGCATTTGGTGGCTCGGCATGGGGTGAGGAAGTTGGTGTTGCTTTCGCGTCGTGGTGTGGGGGCTGAGGGTGCGGTGGAGTTGCGGGCGGAGTTGGAGGGTGCGGGTGCTGAGGTGGTGGTTGTGGCGTGTGATGCTGCGGATCGTGGGGTGTTGGCTGGGGTGTTGGCGGGGTTGCCTGAGGGTTTTGGGCTCAGTGGTGTGGTGCATGCGGCGGGTGTGTTGGATGACGGGTTGTTGACGTCGTTGACGCGTGAGCGGGTTGAGTTGGTGTTGCGGGCGAAGGTGGATGCGGCGTGGAACTTGCATGAGTTGACTGAGGGGATGGG
>NZ_JAGMUE010000336.1:0-689 GCF_019049165.1 Streptomyces sp. AC627_RSS907 | reverse complement strand
GTTCCGCACTTCCCCTGTACAACCCCCCACAGGGAGAGAGCCATGTTTCGACACCACCGCAGATTCAGGGGCAGAGCCGCGGCTCTGCTCACCGCGCTTCTCCTGCCACTCGCCCTGTTGACGGGCCTGTCGAGCTCTGCCCAGGCGGCCGGAAAGCTGACCGCGACCTTCTCCATCCAGGACAACGGCTCCTGGTGGAAGGGTACGTACACGCTGCACAACAGTGGCTCAACCGACGTCACCGGCTGGCAGTTGGAGTTCGACCTGCCGCCGGGCACGACGACCAACGGACACTACTACGGCGACGCCACCGTCACCGGCAACCACGTGTCGGTCAAGAACGCCCACTACAACGGCACCGTCCGGGCCGGCGGCACGAGCGACCCGTTCAGCTACTGGTTCATCGGCAACGGGCCGGCGAAGGCGCCGACGACGTGCACCATCAACGGCGACAAGTGCGACGGCACCCCGGACGTCCCGCCGTCGACGCCCGGCACCCCCAAGGTCACCACCGCCACGGCCCGCAGCATCTCGCTGAACTGGACGGCCGCCACGGCGGGTGACTACCCCGTGAAGTCCTACGAGGTGGTCAGCGACGGGGCCACGGTGGCCACCACGGACACCACGTCCGCGACGATCACCGGGCTCACCCCGGCCACCACGTACCAGTACGCGGTGCGGGCCACCGA
>NZ_JAGMUE010000036.1:0-649 GCF_019049165.1 Streptomyces sp. AC627_RSS907 | reverse complement strand
AAGGGTACGTCGGCGGCGCCGCCGAACACCGCGTGGGGCGGCAGCCCGGCGCGCTCGGCGACCTCGGCGGCCAGCGGGCCCTCTCCGGCCCCGGCGGTGATCACCAGGCGGTGCCCCCGCGCGCGCAGCGCCGCGGCGACCGCCGCGAACCGCTCCGGCGGCCAACACCTGGCCGCGGCGTCCGCGCCGGGGTGCAGCACGATGGCGCCGGCGGCCGGGGACGGGCAGGCGGGGGCGCGCAGCCGCAGGTCCGCCGGGTCGGCCGGCAGCCCGTACCAGCTCAGCAGCCGACACCAACGCTCCCGCTCGTGCTCGTCCGCGCGCCACACCGGCCCCGGCAGGTGCGGGGTGTCCGGGTGCGCGTACGCCCACAGTCGGCCCGGGCGCAGCCGGTCGAGCAGCAGGTGGCTGGGCGGGCCGTTGCCGTGCAGGTCGATCGCGACCTCGGGGGGCGGCCCGCTCCAGTCGAGGCGGCGGGGCACGGCCCGGCCGGGCGCGGTGGTGGGCAACAGGTCGTCGACGACGCCGGTGGCGCGGGCGGCGTCGGCCAGCCGGGCGGGCGCGGCGAGCACGAGTCGCCGGCCCGGCAGCCCCCGGCGCACCGCCCGCAGCGCGGGCAGCGCGGTCAACAGGTCGCCCAGGCCCAGGG
>NZ_JAGMUE010000335.1:0-559 GCF_019049165.1 Streptomyces sp. AC627_RSS907 | reverse complement strand
CCCCCGGGTCGGTGAACTCTCCGGGCGGTGTCGGCAGCGCGTCCGAGCCGTCCTTGCGCTCGCCCGTGAGGCCGTAGGTGAGTATCTCGGAGTTGTACTCCCTCACCTTCGCGTTGTAGGCGGTCACCGCCTCCTTGCTGGCTCGCTCCGCCTGCTGGTACACCACCAGCGCGTCGCGCGCCTGCCCCTGGGCCCAGGCGACGGTGTCGGCGAAGTGGTCGAGGGCCGCCGCGGCCTTCTGGAACGCGTCGGCGGCCGTGAACCACTTCTTCGGCTCGTACGTCATCCGCACCCGGAACATGCCGGCCGCCTCGCCCTGCCAGCCGGTGGACTGGAGGCCCTTGAGGCCGTTGCCGATCCGCTCGAAGGCCGCCTGGAAGTCGCGCAGGTGGGAGACGGTGGACGCCAGTTTGCTCGGGCTGCCGTAGATCAGCTTCGTCGGATCGTCGGTCTCGCCGAGGCGCATTTCGGCGACGTCGGCGCCCATGCCGTCCGCCACGGACCTGCTGCTCTGGCGGGTCCAGTCGGCCGCGCTGTGCGCGCCGATCTCGTCCAGGCC
>NZ_JAGMUE010000334.1:0-715 GCF_019049165.1 Streptomyces sp. AC627_RSS907 | reverse complement strand
CTCCACACTCGGATAGTCGAACGCCAACGTCGCCGGAAGCACCAGACCAGTCGCACCCTGCAACCGGTTCCGCAACTCCACCGCCGTCAGCGAATCAAAACCCAGCTCCCTGAACGCACGCCCCGGCGCCACCGCCTCACCCGACACATGCCCCAGCACCACCGCCACCTGCGACCGCACCAGGTCCTCGACGGCCCGCTCACGCTCGCCCGCCGCGAGTCCAGCCAAGCGCTGCCCCAGCGTGGAGAACACGGTCCCGCCGACGACCGGCTCCCCCTCTTCGGCCAGCCCCTCGAACAGCGGACGTACCCGTGCCGCCGCGAAGAGCGCCAGGAAGTCGTCCCAGCGGACGTCGGCGATCGTCAGCGCGCCCTCGTCGCGACCCACCACGTCGGCCAGCGCGGCCACCGCCCGCCGCGGGTCCATCGGCAGGAGACCCTGGCGCCGCAGCTGGGCCTCAACCGTGCTGTCCGCCGCCATACCGACTTCCGCCCAGGGTCCCCAGGCGATCGCCGTGCCGGGCAGGCCGGCCGCACGCCGACGGGCGATCAGCCCGTCCAGAGCCGCATTCGCCGCCCCGTACACCGCCTGCCCGCCACTGCCCCACACCCCCGAGACCGACGAGAACACCACAAACGCGTCCACATCACCGACCAGAGCGTCCAGATGCAACGCCCCGTCCACCTTCCCGGACAGCACACGCCTCACATGCGGC
>NZ_JAGMUE010000333.1:0-574 GCF_019049165.1 Streptomyces sp. AC627_RSS907 | reverse complement strand
GATCAGCGAGGAGGAGGCGCAGACGCGGGCCACCTCCTCGATGACGATCACCGTGGCGAGGGCGTCGGCCCCGGCGCCGCCGTAGGACTCGGCGACGTGCACGGCGTGCAGGTCGTTGGAGACCAGCGCGTCCAGGGCCTCCTGCGGGAAGCGGCCCTCTTCGTCCACCTCGGCCGCGAACGGCGCGATCTTGGCTTCGGCGAGGGCGCGCACCGACTCGCGGAGCATGTCGTGCTCCTCGGCCGGGCGGTAGAGGTCGAATCCGACAGTGTTCTTCTCCGCGGAGGCCACGGTGTCCTCACTCCCTGAGTAGGCGTACCCGAGCGTTAATAACCGTTAAGTAACCCAATCCTAGGGGTGGCGGCCGAGACGCGGGTACGTGAGTTAGACGACAGCGGCTCAGTTTCCCGAATGAGGCCCGGACTATGCTCGGGCCACGCAGTCCGGCCCGCCCTCACCACGATTCGTACCCACGGAGCACAGCATGGCCCCCAAGATCACTGTGATCGGCACCGGGTATCTCGGCGCCACCCACGCCGCGGCCATGGCCGAACTCGGGTTCGAGGTGCTGGGC
>NZ_JAGMUE010000332.1:0-759 GCF_019049165.1 Streptomyces sp. AC627_RSS907 | reverse complement strand
GCCACCGAGTACGCCGCCGCCCGCCATGGCGCCGTTCCACAGGGTGACGAGCATGGCCTGCGCGGCGTCGGCGGCCTCCCCACCGGCGTCGGCGGCAGCGGTCTGCAACAGGGTGGGCACCCCGCCCCAGCCCAGGCCCCACAGGACGGCGGCGACGTAGACGAGGGCGGCGTGGTCGGAGAGGACGGCCAGCAGCGCGGCGGCGACCGCCACCAGCAGGGTGCTGGCGATGGTCAGGACGCGCAGCCGGTGGTGGATCTGCGCGCCGACGACCCAGATGCTGGCCAGCGAGGCGACGCCGAAGACGAGGAGTACCAGGTCGGCGCTGTCGCCCAGGCCCAGGTCGTCGAGGTACGGGGCGATGTACGCGTACAGGATGGTGTGGGCCAGGACGAAGACGAGCGTGACGAACAGGACCGGGGTCACGCCCGGGACGCGTAGTGCCCGCAGCATCCTCGGCCGCTCGCCGCGCCCCTGCCCGGGGTGGTCCGGCACCGCCGCGACGATCCACAGCAGCAGCACCACCGTCAGCGCCGTCATGGCGAGGAACGCCACCCGCCAGTCGGTCACCTTGCCGAGGAAGGTCCCGGCGGGCACGCCGAGCGAGAGCGCGAGCGGGATGCCCGCCATGGCGATGGCGATCGCCTTGCCCTGGAGGTGGGCGGGCGCCATGCGCCGCGCGTACCCCGCGAGCAACGCCCAGGCCAGGCCGGCCGCGACGCCGGCGACGAAGCGCGCCGCCATCGTCAGCCCGTAGTG
>NZ_JAGMUE010000331.1:0-717 GCF_019049165.1 Streptomyces sp. AC627_RSS907 | reverse complement strand
GAGGACGGTCTCCCAGGCCAGGTGCGCCTTGTTGTCCTTGACCCGGACCACGAGCCGGCGCGACTCGCGCTTGTCCACCTTCTTGAGCCGCGCGCGGCTGGTCTTCTCCGCCGCCGCCGCAGTGATCTTCGCCGTGGTGGAGACGTTGATCCGCGCCTTGGTGGCCGACTGGGTGCCGCGCACCTTGCCCTGCGCGTCCGCGAGGACGACGGCGTCCCCGCCGACCACGGGCAGCCCGTGGTAGGTGCGCTCGTAGGCGACCGAGTACAGGCCGCGCAGCCACGGCGTGACGCCGCGCCGCTCGTACTGCTCGTTCGGGCCCTTGGCCAGCGCGTCCAGGCCGCTCGCGGTGGCCTGGTCGGCGGCGGCGACGGCCCGGTCGGCCGGCTTGGGCTTGGCGGTGGCGGTCCGCGGGTTCTCCGCGGGTGCCGCCGTCGCCGTGGATACGGCGGGCAGCGCGGCTATGCCGAGGGTGACGGCCAAAGACACGCCGACCACCGTGATTCTTCGTAGCACGTTGGCTCCTTGGGGATCGCGAGCTGCACGATTCGTGGGGTTCTGTTGAGCCGCCCGGTCAGGGCCACGCGCAGGGCGTACGCCGACCGCCAGGGGCCCGGCCGCATCGCGTCGCACACAACATGTCCATGACTAAGCCGCCGCACCGTCACACCTGGGGGCGTGCGGCGTCAACGGATCGCCGGGCCGGCGGGGCTTCTG
>NZ_JAGMUE010000330.1:0-572 GCF_019049165.1 Streptomyces sp. AC627_RSS907 | reverse complement strand
GGGTAGGTCCCCTACCTGCAACAGGGAGACTCCTGTCGGTCATTACCGAGCAGGAACGACCCGGGTACGTCTTGTCACCAGGCTCCGGACCATTAGCCTTGGTGCCGGCGGGTCTTGCGACCCGCTGTAGTGCTATCCAGAGCTGTTTTCCGTTGTTTCCCGACGAGTTACGAGGACGAGGACAGACGTGCCTACCGGCAAGGTCAAATGGTTCAACAGCGAGAAGGGCTTCGGCTTTCTCTCCCGCGACGACGGCGATGACGTCTTCGTCCACTCGTCGGTGCTCCCCGAAGGCGTCGAGGCGCTCAAGCCAGGCCAGCGCGTGGAGTTCGGGGTCGTCGCGGGGAACCGCGGTGACCAGGCGCTTTCGGTGACTCTGCTCGACCCGACCCCGTCGGTCGCGGCGGCCCAGCGGCGCAAGCCCGACGAGCTGGCCTCGATCGTCCAGGACCTGACGACGCTCCTGGAGAACGTCACCCAGCAGCTCGAACGGGGCCGCTACCCCGACAAGGCCCACGGCGCCAAGATCGCGGGCATGCTGCGCGCGGTGGCGGACCAGCTCGACGTGTAGC
>NZ_JAGMUE010000329.1:0-657 GCF_019049165.1 Streptomyces sp. AC627_RSS907 | reverse complement strand
GACGTACTCGACTACTCGACCAAGAAGTTCCTCACCGCACCGGGCATGGGTTCACGCACCCGCGAGGAGATCCAGCGCCGCCAGAAGGAGTGGAACCTCCGGCTCGGCAAGGCCGCGCCCTCGCCGATGAGCGCGGCGGCCCTCAAAGCCGCGAACCAGGAGCGCACCGCCCTGGAACGGGCAGCCGCAGACGTGGTCGCCGCAGCCGGTGCCACCGACCCGAATGTGCTGCGTGGCCTGAGCGTGGACGCGCTCGCCGCGCGCCTGGTGCCGAGGCCGTCCGGCGGCAACGCCCGTTCCAACGCCAAGGAGCGCGAAGCCGTACGCCTCCTGCTGCGCCTCCCCGACGAGGAAGGCCGGCTGCCCGACGGCCTCGCTTGGGTGCGCCAGCGGGACGTGGCCGAAGCCGTGGGACTGACCGCCGGCCGTATCCCGCAGATCGTGAAGAAGGCACGCGAGCGCTGGTACGAGGATGCCGCCCTCGGGCTGCTGCGCGAGGAACTGGTCGAGCTCCTCGCCGAGCGCGGACGGGTCGCACCGGTCATCGAACTCGCCGACGCGCTGATCGCCCGGCGCGGCACCCAGCACGTGGAACGGCGTGACCGGCGTGCGCTCGCGCTGTCCCTCCTGCGGGCCCTGGTGGAGCGCGAGAGCCGG
>NZ_JAGMUE010000328.1:0-940 GCF_019049165.1 Streptomyces sp. AC627_RSS907 | reverse complement strand
CGCCACGTCGAAGCGCATCATCAGGACCGCGTTCGCGCCGCGCGCCCGGGCCTGCTCGACCAGCCGCTCCATCGCCTCGTTGCGGGTCTCGACCAGCGTCTTGGTCAGCCCCTTCAGCTCGCCGCCGACCATGGACTTCAGGCCGGCGCCGATCTGGCTGCCCAGGTGGCGGGAGCGAACGGTGAGCCCGAAGACCTCGCCGATGACCCGCTGGACGTCGTGGCCCGGTACGTCGTTCGTCGTCACGACCAGGACGTCGGAGTGCTCCTGCTGGCCGCCGCCGTACTCTTCGATGCTCATGCGCCTGCTTTCTGTGAGGTGCGCGCCGGTTGGGCGCGTGAGGTGCGGGTTTCCCGTTCCCGTGAGATGACGCACGCGGGGCGCTCCGGGTTGGCCGGCCTGGAACCGGTGCTCGGCGTCTGGCGTTGATAGTTTTGGGCCGACTATCCGAACCCAGCCGCATTCAGTTCCGCTCCTCCGACCGCGGCCGGGCACCACGCGTCGCCTGCACCCCCTGATCCAGGAGCCTCGTCACCCGTGACCACTCTCGCGCTCGGCCCCAGTTGGCTGGACCCGGACCACCTGATCGACCAGTTCGGCATCTACGGCGTGCTCGCCATCGTCTTCGCCGAGTCGGGCCTGCTCATCGGCTTCTTCCTGCCGGGTGACTCGCTCCTGTTCACCACCGGCCTCTTCGTCACCACAGACATGATCGACATGAACCTGTGGCTCGTCTGCCTCCTGGTGGTGGTCGCGGCCGTCGCCGGCGACCAGGCCGGCTATCTCTTCGGCCGCAAGGTGGGACCCGCGCTCTTCAAACGACCGGACTCCAAGCTCTTCAAACAGGAGAACGTGGAGAAGGCGCACGACTTCTTCGAGAAGTACGGGCCCAAGTCGCTGGTCCTGGCCCGCTTCGTGCCGATCGTGCGGACCTTCACGC
>NZ_JAGMUE010000035.1:0-44187 GCF_019049165.1 Streptomyces sp. AC627_RSS907 | reverse complement strand
CGCCCGCGCCCCCTTCGCGCCCCCGCCCTCCCAGGACGGCACGACGACGGCACCGGCGGACGTGGGCTGAGGACCTGTCGTTCGGATCAGGCCGGCTGCGTGTGACTCCGCTTCGCCGCCGACCCGGGCCCCGCGACACCGGCATGATCGTGGCGACAGGCCTGGAGCCGGGCGCCCGGCATGGCCCCGGCCGGCGACCGGGCGAGGCTCCGTGCCCCGCCCGGCCGCCGGAGGCTACAGCGGCATCGGAGCCATGTCGCACTCGATGCGACGACGGCGGCGGGCCGCGGTGAGCCAGGGGTGGTCGGCGCGGACGACCTCGGCGAAGCCCTCGACGGCCCTGCGCTGAAGCTGGTCCGCCTCCGCGCCCCGGCCCAGGCCGCGCAGGTCGAGGGCGAGGTTGGCGGTGCAGGACAGGGTGAGCGGGTGGTTCTCACCGGCGACCTGGGCGAGCAGCGGCAGGTTGGCCTCGTCGATCTCCCGGGCCCGTTCGAAGTCCAGCCGGGCGTAGGCCGTGTTCGCCCGTCCGATCGCGGTGGTCAGCGCGGTGACGTGCCGCTCCCCCACCGTCTCGGCCAGGCGGCGGGCCGCCTCGTCCTCCTCCTCCTGCGCGGCGTCCAGCGCCCCGAGCGTACGCAGCGTGGCGGCCAGGTTGGCCCGGGTCAGCAGGGTGTACAGGTGGTTCCGGCCGAGCCGCTGCTCATAGCGCCGCACGGTCTCCTCGGCCAGTTGCCGCGAGCCTTCGAGGTCACCGGCCAGGCGCCGGTCGACCGAGAGGTTGGCCGCCGTCGCCAGCGAGTCGGAGTGGTCGCTCCCGTAGCGGTTGACGAAGCGCCGCAGCGTCTCCTCGGAGAGCTTGGCCGCCTCGGCGAGCGCGCCGTCACGGCGCCGGCACACCGCGAGGTTGCGGGCGATGCGCAGGGTGAGCGGGTGCTCGTCGCCGAACGCGGTGCGCGCCCGGCGGTACACGTCCTCCTGGAAATCGCGGGCGCCGGGGTAGTCACCGCTCTCGCGCATGTCGATGGACAGGCCGTTGAGGGTGTTCAGGGTGAAGAAGCTGGACGGGCCGAACAGCAGGTCGCGCAGCCGGGCGTTCTCCTGGTCCAGCGGCAGCGCCTCGCGGAACTCCCCGACCAGTCTGAGGTCGACGCCCCACGAGTGCGTCGCGCGCAGGGTGGCGGGGTCGTCGGAGCCGAACAGGGACCGGGCCAGCTCGGTGGCCTCCCGGCTCACGCGCCGCGCCTCTTCCATCCTGCCCTGGTAGCGGCGGGCGTCGGCCATCTCGCACAGGGAGTCGATCAGTTCCTCGGGTTCGACCTCCAGCCGGCGGGAGGTCTCCAGCGCCTTCTCGATCAGCGGGATCGACTCGGGCACCTGCCCGGTCTGCCGCAGCAGGAACGAGAAGCTCTTGGTCATGCGGATGACGTGGATGTCCTCCTCGCCGGAGGCCGCGAGCCAGCGGCTCCAGGCCTCGCGCGCGAAGTCCGCGGCGCCCTGGTGGTCGCCCCAGTAGTAGAGGAACCAGGTGGTGTCGGCGACCAGGTCGCGCACCCAGGTGTCGGAGCTGGTGACGGCCTGTGAGGCCAGTACGTGGGGCAGGAGCGCCTGGTAGGCGGGCCACTCCAGGGAGGAGCCGTACGGGCCCGGCTTGGCCGCCGACAGCAGCTGGTGCGCGGCGCCGCGCATACGCTCGCGTTCCCCCTCGCTCAGCTTGGCCAGGAGCACGGTCTGCAGCAGGCGGTGCATCTGCAGGGTGTCGGCGCGCGGGTCGACCTTGATCAGGGAGAACTGGCTCAGGTCGCGCACGGCGCGGTTCAGCCGGATCGACTGGCGCAGCAGCGGGTCGACCTCGGGGGTGATGCTGACGCCCCGGCTGCCGCGCAGGATCGAGCGCGGAATGGGCTCCGGGGCCATGCTGGCGCAGATGTCGAGGAGCTGGCGGGCGCCCGGGTTGTTGCGCTGGATGCGTTCCAGCGAGAGGTCCCAGGCGGCGGCGACGGAGACCGGGTAGTCGGGTGTCGGGTCGAGTTCCAGGATCTCGGGGCTGCGCTGGGCGAGCAGGTCGAGGTACTCGTCGACGAGCATGCCGGTGACCGCGCGCCAGGCACCGGCCTGCTCGACGGCGAGCGGCAGGTCGCCAAGGGCGTCGGCGAGCCGGTCGGCGTCCGCGACGCTCAGGTCGGGCGAGCGCTTCTGGAGCAGTTCGATGGATTCCGACCGCTCGAAGACGTTCACCGGCAGCGGGGTGGCCACGCGTTCCCAGGCCCGGTTCCGGGAGGTGACGATGACCTTGCCCGGCCCGTTGGTCGGGAAGTACTGGCGCACCGCCTCGACGTCCTCGGCGTTGTCGAAGACGAGCAGCCAGTCGTTGTACGGCGCACCGTTGCGCAGTGCCTCCAGTACGGCGGGGACGGCCGTGTTGGCGGCGGGTGCGCCCAGGCGGTCCGTGCTGGAGGGGGCGACGCCCAGCTGGGCGGCCAGGGTGCCCAGCGCGGCCAGGATGAGGCTCTCGCGTTCGGCGGGGATCCAGCAGATGACCTTGTAGTCGTGCTGGTGGGTGTAGATGTACTCCAGGGCGAGCTGGGACTTGCCGACACCGCCCAGTCCGTGCAGCGCGTGCGGGAGCACCGCGGCCGTGTCCTGGGCACCCAGTTGCTCCTCCACGGCCCTCAGCAGCCCCTGCCGGCCGACGAACGAGGTGTTCCGCAGGGGAACGTTCACCAGTAGGGCGGGCGTCGCGGTCGTGGTGCTCTGCATGAGCTGCTCAGCCTCCGGGGCTTCGGGTGGGGTGTCGTCGGTTACCAGGGGCGGCACGTGGTCTCCAGGTTCGTCGGGATGGTCCGGCCCTGGATCACTGCCTTCTCGGCCGCCGGATGATCCCCCGCCGCCCACAGGGTTCACCTCAGTGGGTGTACCCGCGGGCAAACCGGCGCCCACCCGTTCGGCCGCACCGGGCGGCAGGCGCCCGGAGAGCTGCGGTTCGATGCGCCTGGCCCGTTCGGAGTAGGGCCCCGAGAGGGCGCGCATCACGGCCAGTTCGCTGCGTGCCCAGCCGCGTTCGGCCGGGTCGGGCAGGGCGGCTCCGGCCGGGTCGTGCAGGGCGGCGCGCAGGGCGACGCCGCGCCGTCCGGCGGCCGGGAGCTCGCCCACCACGCTGATGGTGCGGGCGAGTTGGCTGCGGGTCGTGGTGGCGAGCAGCGCCTCGCGGACCCCGTCGGCGAACTCGGGGCGGCCTTCGCCGCCGCTGTTCCAGTCGATCAGCCCGCCCATGAGGATTTCGGCGAGGTGGTCGGGGCCGGTCTCCGGCATGGTGCGCCGCCGCATCTGTTCCACGAGGTCGAACTCGAAGGGGATGGCCGCCAGTTGGGTGGCGAGCCGGCGCGCGGCGGGGGTGGCGAGGGTGAAGAAGCGGCGGACGGCGGCGGTGGCGGCGCGCGGCAGGCGCGGGGCGCGCAGTCCGGGTGCCGGGGCGCCCTTGGCGAGGGCGCCGGCGAGGACGACGGGCAGGGAGCGGCGTACGCCCCGCTCACCGGTGACGAGGTCGGCCCAGGTGCCGAGGGAGCCGGGCTTGAGGGAGAGCACGGGCACCGGCACGGAGCCGTCACCGGCCTCGGGCAGCGGGCGCAGCGGGTCGGGGCCGCCGGGCGGCGTCCAGTGCCCGAGGCCGTCGTTGGGGGCGCCGAACCCGCCGGCCTCCAGGACCGCCGGGTACGGGTAGAGGGAGGTGCGGTGGCGCAGGTGCGGCGGCAGCAGGTGGACGAGGGCCGTGGGGCCGGCGTGGCCGAGGCGGCCGAGCAGGTCGTCGGCGGCCGGGGCCGCCCAGCCGTGGGCGAGCCCGTCGGTGACGACGAGGAAGACCCGCCCGCCCCGGCCGTCCAGGAGTTCACCGGGGTCGGCGGTGGCGCGGCCGGCGGGCCGGCACAGGGTGGCGGTGCCGGTGCGCGGCACGTGCACCCGGACGGCGCGGACGCCGCGGAAGGCGCCGCTGTGCTCGGCGGCCTCGGTGAGGCGGGCGCAGGTCTCCTGCCAGATCCGCATGGTCGGGGCGTCGTCGACGAGGAGTACGAGGTCGAAGGCGGTGGCGCGGGCGGGCCGCAGGAAGGGCAGCCACAGGCCGTCGGAGACACCCTGCTCGGCGGTGGTCTCCTCGTCGAGTTCCAGGGTGTGGCGGGAGGGGATGCGCCGGGCCAGTTGGTGCAGGGCGCGGGCGAGCAGCGCGGTGGCGCGGCCGGGGCCGGGCTGCGACCGCTCCTCGGCGGGCAGCAGCGGTCGCCCGATGTGCAGCGTGAAGGTGCCCGCGGTGTCGGGTAACAGCCGGCGCGAGGCGGCCGGTTCGGTGGGGGCGCCGTCCGGGTGGCCGGTGTCCCGGGGCCGGTCCGCGGGGTCGCGTGGCGGCACGGCCGGCTGGGCGGGACCGCCTGCGTCGGAGCCGGGCGGACGGGGAGCCGGTGCGGGATCGGCGGCGCGGGGGCCCTCCTCGGCCGGGGGCGGGTCCGGGGGCCGTACGTCCTCGGTCGCGGCCGGCTGGGCGGGCCGTGGGCGTGCGGGCGCGGGAGCCGTGTGCGGACGGCCGCCGCCCGGGCCGCCGTGGCGGTCCCAGTACGCGGCGAGCCAGACCGCTTCGGCCACTTCCCGCCAGTCCGGGTCCGAGGGCCCCGGCTCGTCGGGGCGCGGCCCGCCGCGGGCGGGCGCGTCCGGGGCCGGGGCAGCGGTCGGTGCGCCTCCGTACCCACTCGCGCCTTCGACGGACTCGGGGAACACCGAGGGAGGCGACGTCCCCGATACGGGGTCACCGTCGCCCGGTCCGGATGCGCGCTCCCTGGGAAAGCCGGTCATTCAGCGGCCCTTCGCGAGGTCGCGGAGGAGCATTTCCACGAGCTTACGCCCGTCACCGTCCGCCTGGAAACCACCCGCGGTAGTCATCTGGACAGCGTTGAGCAACTGGTCCAGGGAGTGGGTGCCGCCGGACTGGATCTGCCGTACGAACTCGTCCACCAGGGCCTCGGTGCCCTCGGGCCGGACGCCCAGGTGCCCTTCCACCAGGGCGAGCAGCTGCTCACGGCCGGGGGTGCGCATCTCCAGCGGCAGACAGCGCCGGCGGAAGGCGGCGGGGAACTCGCGTTCTCCGTTGCTGGTGATCACCACGACCGGGAACTCCCGGCACTCGACGCGCCCGTCCCGCACCAGCGCCCGGCCGGCGGGGTCGCTGGTGTGGACGTGCGCGGTGTCCGCGGCGTCGCGCACCAGTTCCGGGACCTCATAACTTCCGTTCTCCAGGACGTGCAGCAGGTCGTTCGGCAGGTCGATGTCGCTCTTGTCGAGTTCATCGACAAGAAGTACCCGGGGACGATCGTAGGGCAGTAGAGCGGTGCCCAGAGGACCGAGGGTGATGAAGTCCCCGAGGACGGGCGGAAGTTGACGGGGCGTTGACGCGGCCGCGGGATCGGCGGCACCCCGTCCGGCCGCCGGGCCCTGCGCGTCCGCCGCCGGTTCGGCGCCGTCCGGTCCCCGGGAAGCGGTGCGCAGTCCGGCCTGCCAGGCGGCGATGGCCTGTGCCCGGCCCATGGCGTCGTGGACGTACAGCCCGTCCCGCAGCGTGGTGCGGCTGACGATGCTCCACTCCAGGACCCGGCCGAGGCCCAGTTCCCGGGAGATCACGTAGGCGAGCGTGGACTTGCCGATTCCGGGCGGGCCGGTGATCAGCAGCGGCCGGCGCAGCAGCAGGGCGGCGTTGACGGTGTCGATCTCGTCGGGGCCGAGCTGCGGGGTGACGTCGCCGGGGCCGAGCCGGCGCACCGCGGCCTCCGGCTCGTCCGGCGGGGCGGGCTGGGACGGCGCGCCGAGGAACCGCCGCCAGGGCGGTGCCTGGGGCAGCGGGGGCGGGACGACCGGCGGGCGGCCGGTGCCGTGGAACACGCGCCAGCCGTTCGGGGACGTCTGCTCGTGCGCGTTCATGCCGGTGCCTCCTCGCCGGCGAGATCGCCGGGGTCGATGGTGTGCATGTCGACGATTCGGGTGGGATCGTCCCAGAAGAATCCTATGTGCCGCCCGAGGAGCCGTCCCGGGCCCTGCTGGTTCAGTTCGGCGTTCTGCCGCAGGCGGTGGATGGCGAGCGGGATCTGTCCCGGGGTCGGCACCGCGGCGAACACGGCCGTCACCACCTCCCTTCGCTCCTCGGGGAAGGTTCCCCTCCTGTCCCACACCGCCAACCCGATGCCCTCCGCTATCGCGGCCTTGAGCGCCTCCATGGCCAGGACACCGGCCGGGGCGTCCAGCACCACGGCCGTGTGCCTGGTGTCCCCGGCGAGTGTCGCCTGCCACGCGTCGAGCCGCCGCGCGTCCGACTCGCTCCAGCCGTGCACGCCGACCCCGTGCTGCCGCAGCGCGTGCCAGCGCTCCTGCCACTGGTGTCTCACCAGTGCGTCGTCGGTGCGCATCCGTTCCAGACTCCGTAGATGGACCCCGTACTTCAGCCCGAGCGGCAACGGCCGCCCGTCGCCGACCTGGTACGTCAAACCCGCCACATCGTGGTTGAGCAGGTCGTACGGAAGGACGAACTCCACGTACGCCGACGGCTGCCGGTGTCCATCCGAGGGGGGCTCCCCGGACCCGGCCCAGAGCCGGGCGCCCTGCCGCAGCGCGTCGTCGACGGCCGGGCCCAGCGCGTCCAGGGTGGTCACGGCCGGTGCGCCGGGCTGGGGGTTCCAGTGGCCCGGCACGGTGTTGAGCCAGGGGCGTACGACGACGTCCTCGGACCCGTCCCGGGCGGGCTCGACGGCGACGATCAGGCAGCGGGGGATGTCGGGGTCCCGCACCACCCGGGTGCGCGCCTCGCGGCGGCGCTTCAGCTCCTGGGCGAGGCCGGCCCGCTGTGCCCAGTCGTCGACCCAGCCGGACAGGGCGGTGCGGTGGCCGTGCGTGGGGGCGAGGAGGGCCGCCCGGTCGAGGAGCAGGACGGCGGGCGGCAGGCCGTCCGGCTGGGTGTTCCAGGCGAGGACGTGGAGGAAGAGCTGGTCGGGTGTCAGGCCGGTGGGCAGGTCGAGGCCGTTGAGTTCCTCGGCCAGGTCGTCGCGCAGCCGGCCGGCGTCGAGGTCGCCGCCGGCGAGGACGGCCCGCGCTCCGGTCTCGTCGCCGGGGTCGAGCGGGCCGGGCGGTGCCCCGGGGGCGGCGGGCGGGCCGGGGCTGATGAGCCGGTCCAGTTCGTCGCCGGCGGGTGTCCCTTCGAGGATGCGCACCACCGTGACGAGTACGTGTTCCCCGCCCGCCACGTTCAGCGCGGTGCGGACCAGGGTGACCACGTCCTCGCGCTGCTTGACGCCGCGCAGGTCGACGGGGCGGCCCAGCTGTTCTCCGAGCACCGCCGCGAACTGGCCGCGCCCCTGCGGGTCCTCCGTGCAGCTGAGTCTGCACAGGGCCTCGGTCAGCTCCAGCAGCAGTGCCAGCCCCCGCGCATGCCGGGAGTCGTCGTCGGCTCCGCCGAATCCCGCGCCCGTCTCCACCGACTGTCCCCCATGAGTCGGTACCTCTGCCTGACCGACCTGCGAAGTTAGCACGGCAACTGACGGTTAACCAGGGACCTGTGGGGTCTGGGGGCACAGCGTCCGGCCGAGACGCCCCCTGCGGGGCAACTCGGCCGAAAACGTGTGCCCCGCCCGACGACAGGGCCTACAGCCGCGGGTCCACCGGCTCCGACTCCAGCGCCAGCACGCCGAACACCGCCTCGTGCACGCGCCACAGCGGCTCGCCGTCCGCCAGGCGGTCCAGGGCCTCCAGGCCGAGGGCGTACTCGCGGATCGCCAGGGACCGCTTGTGGTTCAGGAACCGCTGCCGCAACCTGGCGAGGTTGTCCGGGCGGGTGTACTCGGGGCCGTAGATGATCCGCAGGTACTCGCGGCCCCGGCACTTGATGCCGGGCTGCACCAGGCGGCCCTTGTGATCGCGCACCAGCGCGCAGACCGGCTTGACCACCATGCCCTCGCCGCCCCGGCCGGTCATTTCCAGCCACCAGTCGACGCCCGCCGCCACCGACTCGGGGTCGCCGGTGTCCACGTAGAGCCGTCGGGTGGTCTGGAGCAGGCCGGTGCCGTCGTGCTCGACGAGCCGGTCGATGAGGGCGAGCTGCTCGTCGTGCGGGAGGGCGGCGAGGCTGCGGCCCTGCGCGGCCAGGATCTGGAACGGGGCCAGGCGGACGCCGTCCAGGCCGTCGGTGGGCCAGCAGTAGCGGCGGTAGGCGTCGGTGAACGCGGCGGCGTCGGCGGACCGGGCGCGCTGGCGGGCCAGCAGCTCGGTGACGTCGACGCCGCGCGCCGCGGCGCCCTCCAGCGCGGCCAGCGCGCCCGGGAACACCGCGCCGGAGGCGGCGCCCACGGCGGCGTACTGGGAGCGCAGGAGTCCCGAGGCCTTCAGGGACCAGGGCATCAGCTCGGTGTCCAGCAGGAGCCAGTCGGTGGCCAGTTCGTCCCACAGGCCGGCCTCGCCGATCGCGGTGCGCAGCCGGTCGAGGACCGCCTCGGTGACGGACCCGTCGTCGAGGAAGGGACGGCCGGTGCGGGTGTAGAGGGATCCGGTGGGGCCGTCCACCCCGAAGCGGGCACGCGCCGCCTCCGCGTCGCGGCACACCAGCACCACCGCCCGCGAGCCCATGTGCTTCTCCTCGCACACGACCCGCGCCACGCCGTCGGCCGCGTACTGGGCGAAGGCCTCCTTCGGGTGCTCCAGGTAGCCGTCCACTCCCGAGGTGGCGGTCGGTGCCATGGTCGGCGGAAGGTACGGCAGCAGCCGGGGGTCGGTCGCGAAGCGGCTCATGACCTCCAGGGCCGCCGCCCCGTTCTCCTCGCGCACGGTGATCCGGCCGGCGTGCCGGGTCTCCACGGCCCGGCGGCCCTGGACGTCCGCCAGGTCCAGCGGCCGGCCGTCGTGCCCGCCGGGGGCCTCGGTGCGCAGCGGCCTGGCCGGCTCGTACCAGACCCGCTCGGCGGGGACGTCGACCAGCTCGCGCTCCGGCCAGCGCAGCGCGGTGAGCCTGCCGCCGAAGACGGCGCCGGTGTCCAGGCAGATGGTGTTGTTGAGCCAGGTGGCTTCCGGGACGGGGGTGTGGCCGTAGACCACGGCCGCGCGGCCCCGGTAGTCCTCGGCCCACGGGTAGCGCACGGGCAGGCCGAACTCGTCGGTCTCGCCGGTGGTGTCGCCGTACAGGGCGTGGCTGCGGACCCGGCCGGAGGTGCGACCGTGGTACTTCTCCGGCAGACCGGCGTGGCAGACCACGAGCCGGCCGCCGTCGAGGACGTAGTGGCTGACCAGGCCGTCGATGAACTCCCGCACCTCGGCGCGGAACTCCTCGCTCTCGCCGTCCATCTGCTCGATGGTCTCGGCGAGTCCGTGGGTGTGCTGGACCTTGCGGCCCTTGAGGTAACGGCCGTACTTGTTCTCGTGGTTGCCGGGGACGCACAGGGCGTTGCCCGACTTCACCATGGCCATCACGCGGCGCAGGACGCCGGGGCTGTCCGGGCCGCGGTCGACCAGGTCGCCGACGAAGACGGCGGTGCGGCCCTCGGGGTGGACGCCGTCGGTGTAGCCGAGCTTGCCGAGCAGGGTCTCCAGTTCGGCGGCGCAGCCGTGGATGTCGCCGATGATGTCGAAGGGGCCGGTGAGGTGGGTGAGGTCGTTGAACCGCTTCTCGGTGACGACGGTGGCGTGCTCGACCTCCTCGGTGCCGCGCAGGACGTGCACCTTGCGGAAGCCCTCGCGCTCCAGGTGGCGCAGGGAGCGGCGGAGTTCGCGGGTGTGGCGCTGGATGACCCGGCGGGGCATGTCGGCCCGGTCGGTACGGGTGGCGTTGCGCTCGGCGCAGACCTCCTCGGGGACGTCGAGGACGACGGCGATCGGCAGGACGTCGTACTTCCTGGCGAGGTCGATCAGCTGCCGCCGGGCGTCCTGCTGCACGTTCGTCGCGTCGACGACGGTGCGGCGGCCGGCGGCGAGCCGCTTGCCGGCGATGTAGTGCAGGACGTCGAAGGCGTCCCGGCTGGCGCTCTGGTCGTTCTCGTCGTCGGCGACCAGGCCCCGGCAGAAGTCGGAGGAGATGACCTCGGTGGGCTTGAAGTGGCGCCGGGCGAAGGAGGACTTGCCGGAGCCGGAGGCGCCGATCAGCACGACGAGGGAGAGGTCGGTGACGGGGAGGGCACGGGCCCTCGGGCGGGTGTCGGTGGTGGTGCTCATGCGGCCTTCGCCTCCTTCTCGGTCACGGCCTCGGTGGTGAACACGGCCATCTGGGTGGGCGGGCCCACCTCGGGGTCGTCGGGGCCGACCGGGCGGAAACCGACGTCGTAGCCGTGGCGTTCGGCGACCGTCCGCGCCCAGGTGCGGAACTCCTCGCGGGTCCACTCGAAGCGGTGGTCGCGGTGGCGGACGTGGCCGGCCGGAAGGGTCTCCCAGCGCACGTTGTACTCGACGTTCGGCGTGGTGACGACGACGGTACGGGGGCGGGCGGAGCCGAACACGGCGTACTCCAGGGCGGGCAGCCGGGGCAGGTCGAGGTGCTCGATCACCTCGCTGAGCACGGCGGCGTCGTAGCCCGCCAGTCGCTTGTCGGTGTAGGCGAGGGAGCCCTGGAAGAGGTGCACGCGCGCGGCCTGCCGCTCGCCCATGCGGTCCAGCCTGAGCCGCCGGGCGGCGATGGTGAGCGCGCGCACCGACACGTCCACGCCGACGATCTCGGTGAAGCGCGGCTCCTTGAGCAGTTCGCGCACCAGGTGTCCCTCACCGCAGCCGAGGTCGAGGACGCGGGCGGCGGCGTGGTCCCGGAGCGCGGTGAGGATCGCCTCCCGGCGCTGCACGGCGAGCGGCGTCGGCCTCTCCTCCTGCTCGGCCTCCGCCTCGACGGCGTTGTCGATCTCCTCGACCTCGCTGTCGTCGGTCTCGGCCAGCCGGACCAGCTCCAGCCGCTCCATCGCCTCGCGCGTCAGCGACCAGCGGCGGGACAGGTAGCGGCTGGTGATCAGCTTCTGTTCCGGGTGCCCGGGCAGCCAGCCCTCGCCGGCCCGCAGCAGCTTGTCGACCTCGTCCGGGGAGACCCAGTAGTGCTTGGCGTCGTCGAGCACCGGGAGGAGGACGTAGAGGTGGCGCAGGGCCTCGCCGAGGGTGAGCGTCGTCGACTCCAGTGCCAGCCGGACGTAGCGCGAGTCGCCCCACTCGGGGAACTCGGTGTCCAGCGGCACGGTCTCGACGGTGACCGTCCAGCCGAGCGGCTCGAAGAGGCGCCGTACGAGGGCGGGGCCACCGCGGGCGGGGAGCGCCGGCACGTCGACACGCAGCGGCAGCGGCGCGGCGGCGCGCTCGGGGCGTGCCTTGCACACGCCGCGCATCGCGCTGGAGAAGACGTTGCTCAGCGCGACGGCGAGGAGCGAGGAGGCCGCGTAGGGGCGGTCGTTGACGTACTGCGCGAGTGCCGCGTCGGGGGCGCCGCCCCGGCCCTTGCCCTTGCCGCGCCTCACCAGCGCCACCGCGTCGACCTCCAGCAGCAGCGCGGCCGTGCAGCGCTGCTGCTCCGCCTCCGGGTAGAACACGTGGGCCGTGCCGAAGGAGGTGGAGAACGCCTGCGCGTTGTCGGGATGCTTGTGCAGCAGGTATCCGAGGTCGGTCGCGGGGTTCTCGGGGGTGCCTGTGGTGGTGAGGGTCAGGAACATGCGGAGGGCCTCTCCGGCTGGGTGGTCGGTGACGAGGTGCCGTACACACGGGAGCCCCCAGGGCGGCTGATCCCGGGGGCTCCGGCAGGACGACGGTCACACCATCGCACAGGGCGGGTGACCGGCGCCTTCGGTTATTCGGCGGACGGCGTCACGGCGTCACGACAGCTGGGTCCGGACCTGGGAGGAGATCAGCTCCAGGTGGTCCAGGTCGTCGAGGTCGAGGATCTGGAGGTAGATGCGCTGCGCTCCGACGGCGGCGTAGCGGCCGATCTTGTCGACGACCTCGGCCGGGGAGCCCGCCAGGCCGTTGGCCTTCAGCTCGTCGACCTCGCGGCCGATCACGGCGGCCCGGCGGGCGACCTCGGCGTCGTCCTTGCCGACGCAGGCGACGAGGGCGTTGGAGTAGGTGAGGGCGTCGGCGCCGCGGCCGGCCTCCTCGGCGGCGGCCCGCACGCGGCCGAACTGGCGCTCGGTGTCCTCGATCGAGGCGAACGGGATGTTGAACTCGTCGGCGTACCGGGCGGCCAGACGCGGGGTGCGGGTGGCACCGTGGCCGCCGATGAGCACGGGGACCTTGGCCTGCGCCGGCTTGGGCAGCGCGGGCGACTCGGTGAGGTCGTAGAACTTGCCGTGGAAGTCGAAGGTCTTGCCGGTCTGGGTGGCCCACAGTCCGGTGACGATCGCCAGCTGCTCCTCCAGGCGGGCGAACTTCTCCTTCGGGAAGGGAATGCCGTACGCCTTGTGCTCCTCCTCGAACCAGCCGGCGCCGAGGCCCAGCTCGATGCGGCCGCCCGACATCTGGTCGACCTGCGCGACCTGGATGGCGAGCACGCCGGGCAGCCGGAAGGTGCCGGCGGTCATGAGGGTGCCGAGGCGGATGCGCTTGGTCTCGCGGGCGAGGCCGGCGAGGGTGATCCAGGCGTCGGTGGGGCCGGGGAGGCCGTCCACGGAGCCCATGCGGAGGTAGTGGTCACTGCGGAAGAAGGCGTCGAAGCCGAGGTCCTCGGTGGCCTTCGCCACGGTGAGCAAGGTGTCGTAGGTGGCCCCCTGCTGGGGCTCGGTGAAGATACGGAGATCCATGTCTCCATCCTGCCTGCTCGGTGGGGGTGTGCCGGACAGGCTCTCCCCGGACCGGCGTATCCGGCACGTCCGGCGCGTCGACCGGGGTGCGAGGGGGAGCGGTCGGAGGCTCGCCGTGTCGTGGCTAGCCCGCCTCCCGCCCCGGTAACACGGCGTCCCGGTCCGGGCACGGGGGCCCGGCGTCCCGGTCCCGGTCCGGGGGCCCGGCGTCCCGGTCGGCCAGCTTGCGCAGCATCTCCAGGACGCGGTCACGGGACTCGTCCGCCGCGTCGAGGGCCTCCATGCACTGCCAGTACGTCGCCTCGTCGTCGGCGGCGCAGGCGACCCCGAAGAGGGCGATGCCGCTCTCGCCGAGCAGGGTGCCCAGGCGCATCAGGGTCTGGCGGGCGTCACCCAGTTCGGTGAGCTGGGCGGCGCGCAGGTCGCCCGGGGCCAGCGCCGGTGTGCGCAGCACTCCGCAGCCCCGGCCCGCCAGCTCCGTCAACCCGATGGCCTCGCCGCGCAGTTCGGGTGGTCCGTTGACCGCCAGCCGGCTGCCGATCGCCTGCGCCAGCGCCTGGACCTGCCACACCTCCGTCAGGATGTCCGGCACCCGGCCGCCGGCGGCCAGGGCGCGCCCACTCGTCGCGATGAGCCGCACAGCGTCCATGCGCTGCCCCCGTCTGTCCGACGCGCTCGCGGCGCGTCCGCCCGAACTTCGCTGCTCACTACCCAGAGTGAAGGTGTGTGGGACGAAAAGCTAGAGGAAGGCGGAAATCTTCGGACAACAAATTGGTTTCTGGCGTGTAATCGAATGCGGAGAGTGATAACGGAGGTGGCGGCTCCTCCCCCGTGGGCCCGCCACCCCTGCCCGCCGCGTGCCGTCCCCGGCGTTCGGCCGCCGCGCTCAGTCCTCCCGCTCCCCCGGTACGGGGAACCGGGACTCGTTGCGTTCGATCTTCGCCTCGAGTGCGGCCAGCGGGTCGACGTCGAGCACCTCGCAGAACTGGAGCAGGTACGCCAGCACGTCGGCGACCTCGTCCCGGACGCGGTGCGCGGTGTCCGGGTCGGTCATCACGCGGGCCGACTGCTCGGGCGTCAGCCACTGGAAGATCTCGACGAGTTCCGCCGCCTCCACGCTGAGCGCGGTGGCGAGGTTCTTGGGGGTGTGGTACGGCTGCCAGTCGCGCGCGGCGGCGAACTCGGCCAGCCTGCGCCGCAGCGCGGCCAGGTCGGGCGAAGGGCGGGGATGATCGGTCACGCGTCCAGGTGTACCACCGTGACGCCGTCCGCCCCGTCCGCCCAGGAGGCGTCGGCGACCGCCGCGACGAGGCGGATGTGGCCGCGGTCGCACATGCGGGCCGCCAGCCGGAGCAGTTCGGCGCGCTGCCGCACGTCCAGGCCGCGGTCGAAGCCGTCGGCGAGGACGGTGAGCGTCTGTAACGCGGCGGGGACCTCGCCGGCCGGGTCGACCTCCAGCACACCGGGGCCGGTGAACAGCACCAGCGCGAGGGCGAGGTAGCGCAGCTCGCCGTAGCCGAGCCGCGCGAGGCCGGTGCGGACGCCGTCGCCCCGGTCCAGCAGGGCGCGGACCACGCCGCCGACGGCCGGTTCGGCCAGGACGTCCGTGACGGGGCCGGCGCACCCGGTGCGGACCGCGGCGACGAACTGCGCGTGCCGTCGGCCGCACTCGGCGCGGGTGCGCCACAGCACGTCGGCGAGGTTGTCGCAGCCGCCGAGCAGGTGCCCGGAGCCGGTGGGCACGGGCTCGCGCATCCGGCCCGGCCGCGGATCGCAGGCGAAGACGGAGCGCAGGGCGACCACCATCTGCTCGGCCGCGGCGAGCACCCTGCGCTGCCCGTCCGTCTTGCCGGCCACCCGCAGCGGCAGCAGCGGGGTGCCGAGCCGGTCGTCCGGCAGCGGGGCGCGGGTCACCGGCGCCGGCCCGGCCGTGTGCCAGGCCGCCTGCACGGCGCGGCGGCCCGGGTCGCGCAGCGCGGTCTGCAGCAGCACGACACCGTCCGCCGTCAAACGCTCCCCCACGATGCGCAGCTCGGGCTCCGCCTGCACGGCGACGTCCAGGTGCACCGGGCCCTCGGCTCCGTCGGCCGTGCAGCCGATGCGGAAGCCGCGGCGGCGCTGGGCGTCGGGCCGGGCCCGCTCGGGCACGCAGGCGACCGGGTCGGGGAAGACCGCGCCGAGTTCGGCGCCGCCGCCGAGCCGGGCGAGGGCGTCGTAGGCCCGCAGGGCGGTGGTCTTGCCGCAGCCACTGGGCCCGGCGAGCACGGTGAGCGGACCGAACCGCAGCACGGCGCTCCGGTGCCCGGCGAAGGCGGACAGCCGCAGCTCCGTGACGCGGGGCCGGTCCGGGTGGGGCCGAGCGGGGGCGGCGGACACCAGTGACGCAGTTGACACGGCCATGGGCGGACCGTAGGAGTCCGTCTTCCTGGCGAACCGTTCCGTCGGGACGACGTTCCCACGATCGGGGGACGCGACCGTCAGGCCGGACGCCGCCCGTCACACCTGGGAGCCCGTGACCCGGGGGCCACGTGGCACCCGGCGGGCCCGTCGCGCCTGCGGGCCCGGCGCGTCCGGGAGCCCGTCGCGTCCGAAAGCCCCGTCACGCCCGAGTGGCGTCGCGCCGGCCAGCCCCTTGCACCCGAGAGTCCCGTCGCGTCCCCGGGCCGGGGCAACCGGGAACCCGTCACGTCCGGAAGTCCCGTCACGCCGAGCGGCACCGCGCCGACCAGCCCCTCACACCGAGAGTCCCGTCGCGCCTGCGGGCCCGTCGCGTCCGAGAGTGTCCCGTCACATCGAGCGTCCCCTCACACCTGCGCGTCCGGACGTCTGCGAGCCCGGGGCGCCGGGGAGTCCGCGGCCCCTGCGAGCCCGTCACCCCGAGTGCCCCGTCACACCCGCCGGCCCCGGACGCCCGCCGGCCCCGGGACACCCGCCGGCGCCCGGGACGCCCGTCGGCCCGGGAGACCCGGGGGCGGCGGGAGGCGTGTCGGGCGCCGTGGGGCGGTGTCCCGCCGGGGCCTGTCACAGACCGGGCACGCCCACGCCCTCCATCAGCCCGTTGACCTCGGTCCCGGCCGGGGTCAGCAGGAAGACGTTGCGGTCGACCCGGTGCATACCGCTGGCCAGGCCGAAGACGACTCCGGTACTGAAGTCCAGTACCCGCTTGGCGACCTCGCCCTCGGCGCTGGTCAGGTCCAGGAGGACCGGAATGCCCGCCATCAGGGTCTCGGCGACCTCGCGGGCGTCCGCGAACACATTGACCCGCAGGACGACGAAACGGCGACGTGTCTCCGTCTCCGCCTCCGGCAACGCCCGGTGGCCGACCGCGGACGGCCAGGCGTCGCGCCCGCGCAACGGAACGACCTGGGCGAGCCCTTCCCACTGTTCATCGGTGACGTCGTGGCTGTTCACCGGCTCCCCCCGATCTCACTCGCCATCATTGCCTGCACCAGCCAATTCTTACGCCAAGTCACCCGTTCGGCCCAACAGCGACACGGACCGCGACACTCCGTGTCCGGAGGTTGCCGCGGCGAGCACCGGGGTACTCAGCGACCGCCGCGCCACACGCGCGGGTCCCGTCGCCGCGCCGACACCTGACTGGAGGGCCCTCATGGGTGCGCTGGAACTGCCCGAGCCCGTTGCCCGCGAAGGCGCGCCGGCGCCCTTGGACCTGCGAGGGCTGGAGGCCGCGCTGCGCGAGCGTGTCGACGGCGAGGTCCGTTTCGACGCCGGGAGCCGGGCCGCGTACTCCACGGACGCCTCGAACTTCCGCCAGACGCCCATCGGCGTCGTCGTCCCGCGCAGCCCGGACGCCGGCGCCGAGGCGGTGGCCGTGGCGCGGGAGTTCGGGGCGCCGGTGCTGTCGCGCGGCGGTGGGACGAGCCTGGCCGGACAGTGCACCAACGCCGGAGTGGTCCTCGACTGGTCGAAGTACTGCACGCGCCTGGAGTCCGTGGACGCCGGCGCCCGCACCTGTGTCGTGCAGCCCGGGATCGTGCTGGACGACCTCAACCGGCGGCTGGCACCGCACGGCCTGCGCTTCGGTCCGGAACCCGCCACCCATGCCAACTGCACCCTCGGCGGCATGATCGGCAACAACTCCTGCGGCGCCACCGCACAGGCGCACGGCAAGGTCGTCGACAACATCGCCCGCCTGGAGGTGCTGCTCTACGACGGCACCCGCTTCTGGTGCGGGGAGACCGACGACGAGGAGTACGCCGCCATCGAGCGGCAGGGCGATCTGCGGGCGACCGTCTACCGGCGGCTGCGGGCCCTGCGCGACACCTACGCGGAGGAGATCCGCCGCCGGTTCCCGGACGTCCCGCGCCGGGTCTCCGGCTACAACCTCGACTCGCTGCTGCCCGAGTACGGCTTCGACGTGGCGGGCCTGCTGGTGGGCAGCGAGTCGACACTGGTCACCGTCCTGCGGGCGGAGCTGGAGCTGGTGCCGGTGGTGAGGGAACGGGTCCTGGTGGTGCTGGGTTTCGACAGCATCGACAAGGCCGCGGACGCGGTGCCCGACATCCTGCCGCACGGGCCGATCGCGCTGGAGGGCGTCGACGCCCGGCTGGTCCGGGACGAACGGATCAAGCACCTCGACGAGAAGGCGCTCGCCGGGATGCCCGACGGGAACGCCTACCTGATGGCGCAGTTCGGCGGCGACACCGTGGCGGAGGCGGACGCGCGGGCGCACCGGATGCTGGAGGCGGTGCACCGCTCCGAACACGACGCCGACTGCGCCTTCCTGGACGACCCGGCGCACGAGCAGGACCTGTGGCAGGTCCGTGAGGCCGGTCTCGGCGCCACCGCGCACATCCCGGGCCGGCCCGACACCTTCGAGGGCTGGGAGGACTCCGCGGTCGCCCCGGAGAAGCTCGGCGACTACCTGCGGCGGCTGCGCGCGCTGTTCGAGGAGTTCGGCTACCTGAGCGACACCGGGCCGAGCCTGTACGGCCACTTCGGGCAGGGCTGCGTGCACACCCGGATCCCCTTCGACCTGTACACGGCGGCGGGCGTGGCGGCGTACCGGCGGTTCATGGAACGGGCGGCCGACCTGGTCGTCGAGTTCGGCGGGTCGCTGTCCGGTGAGCACGGCGACGGGCAGAGCCGGGGCGAGCTGCTGCCGCGGATGTTCGGCGACGGGCTCGTCGAGGCCTTCGGGCGGCTGAAGGCCGTCTTCGACCCGCTGGACCGGATGAACCCGGGGAAGGTGGTCGCGCCGTACGGGCTGGACGAGAACCTGCGTCTGGGCGGTGACTGGGCCCCGTACGAGCCCCGTGACCTGCACTTCCGCTTCCCCCACGACGGCGGGTCGTTCTCCGCGGCGGCCAACCGGTGCGTCGGGGTCGGGAAGTGCCGGCAGCACACCAGTGACGGCACGGTGATGTGCCCGTCGTACCAGGTGACCCGGGAGGAGGAGCACTCGACCCGAGGGCGGGCCCGGCTGCTGTTCGAGATGCTCGACGGGCACGGGGACGGCGCGATCCGGGACGGCTGGCGCTCGGAGGCCGTCCGGGACGCCCTCGACCTGTGCCTGGCCTGCAAGGGGTGCAGGAAGGACTGTCCGGCGGACGTGGACATGGCCACGTACAAGGCGGAGTTCCTGTCCCACCACTTCGCGGGCCGGCCCTGGCGCAGGCGGCGCTCCGACTGGTCTCTGGGCTGGCTGCCCGTGCTCGCCCGGGTGGTGGGCCGCACCCGCCTCGCGCCGGTCGTCAACGCGCTCACGCACGCGCCGCTGTTGTCGGGGGCCGCGGTGGTGGTGGCGGGGGTCGCGGACCGGGAGGTGCCCCTGTTCGCCGAGGAGACGTTCGCGCAGTGGTTCGCCCGTCACGAGCCGCAGGGGGACGGGGGGCGCGGCACCGTGCTGCTGTGGCCGGACACCTTCACCAACCATTTCCACCCGCACATCGGACGTGCGGCGGTCCGGGTGCTGGAGCAGGCCGGCTGGCGGGTGGAGCTGCCGGCCGAGGCGCTGTGCTGCGGGCTGACGTGGATCTCCACCGGGCAGCTCGGGACGGCGGAGCGGGTCCTCGCCCGGACCGTGCGCGCTCTGGCCGCCCACGTGCGGGCGGGCGGTCTGGTGGTGGTCCTGGAGCCGAGCTGCGCGGCCGTGTTCCGGTCGGACGCGGTGGAGTTGTTCCCCGGCGACCAGGACGTGCGCCGGCTGCGCGAGCGGACGGTCACCCTGTCGGAGCTGCTCACCGAGCACTCCCCGGGCTACGACCCGCCGCGGGTGCCCGAGCGGTCGGCGCGGGCGCTGGCGCAGGTGCACTGCCACCAGCACGCGGTGCTCGGCTGGGACGCCGACCGGGAACTGCTGCGCCGCGCGGGGGTGGACGCCGAGCGGCTGGACTCCGGCTGCTGCGGGCTGGCCGGCAACTTCGGCTTCGAGCGGGGCCATCTGGAGGTCAGCGAGGCCTGCGCGGAGCGGGTGCTGCTGCCGCGGCTGCGGGCGGAGGACGAGGCGACCGTGGTGCTCGCGGACGGGTTCAGCTGCCGTACGCAGATCCACGAGTTCGACAGTGGTGGTCACGAGGGCGTGCACCTGGCGGAGTTGCTGGCCTCGGCGCTGCCCGGCGCCGCGGGCGGCCCCGACGTCCCGGGCAGCGCCTACGGCACCGCTCCGGGCGCCCGCCCGGCGTCCCCGGGGCCCCGCGCGAAGGTTCTGGCCCTCGCGGCCACGGTGCTGGCCGCCGCCGGCGCGACGGCGGCACTGGCACGGGGCCTGCGGCGGCGCCACTGAGGCGCGGGGACACGGGGCGGCTGCCGGAGCCGGGCACGAGGACGCCGGGGCGGGACGCGACGCCGCCACCAGGCCGAGGCGGTCCAGGGCCCGCGGCGCCACACAGGTGGTGGCCGCTGCCCGCGCTGGTCCTGGCCGGGCTCGTCCTGGCACCGATCGTCACCCGGCTGCCGGGCGCCGGGGGCCACCTCCCGGTGAACGGGCTCGGCGCAGCGCCCGTCGGCCCCGTGCGCTGCCCGGCGCCGTGCTGGCCGCGCTGCCGCTCGGCGTGGTGCTGGGCCCCGAGGCACCCCTGATGGCCGTCGGCAGCGGACTCGCCCTGCCGGCGGTGCGGCGGGCGGGCGCGGCCCGTGACCCGAGGGCGGGCGCGATCCTCGCCACGGCCGGCTCCACCGCCGCGATCTCCACCATCCTCGGCGGCCCGGTGGTGGCGGCGGTGCTGCTCATCGAGGGGGCCGGACTCGGCGGGGCGCAGCTGGTCGCGCTGCCGCTGCCCTGTCTGCCGGCCGGCGCGGCGTATGCCGGGACCTGTCCGACGAGGAGCGCGGGTGCTCCGCCGCGGGCGCGCGGGGGGCGTCGCCGCGCTGGGCGAGGGCGACCGGTGACGGCCGGCGGAGGGGGCGCCCGCCGCCCAAGGCCCGCGCGGTCCTGCGGCCTGTTCACCGGACGGGCGGGGGCCCGCCGGCCCGGAGGCATGCTTGTCACCACCCCCGTGGGAGCACTACTGTCGCCTCGCCTTGGTGAACGGGAAATCCGGTGTGATGCCGGTGCGGCCCTCGCCACTGTGAATCGGGAAGTCCGGCTCCGGCCCTCACGGGCAGCCACTGGGTCCCAGCGACCCGGGAAGGCGGAGCACGGGCGGTGGTACCCGTCAGCCAGGAGACCGGCCAGGGCGCGTCGTCCATCCACGAGGTGCTGGAGAGGGTCTGCCGAGTCATGCACATAGCCGAGGGCTTTCTGCCGCCGGCGCACGCGATCGCCTGGGGTGCCGCGTCCGCGCCGTTCGTCGTCCACGGAGTACGGTCACTCACCCGTGAGGTCAGGGAGCACCCGGAGAGCACGTTGCTGCTCGGTGCCGCCGGGGCCTTCACGTTCGTGCTGTCGGCCCTGAAACTCCCCTCCGTCACCGGGAGTTGTTCGCACCCCACCGGCACCGGGCTGGGCGCCATCCTGTTCCGGCCGCCGATCACGGCCGTGCTGGGCACCATCACGCTGCTCTTCCAGGCCCTGCTGCTCGCCCACGGCGGGCTCACCACGCTCGGCGCCAACGTCTTCTCGATGGCGGTCGTCGGCCCCTGGGCCGGATACGCGGTGTACGCGCTGCTGCGGCGGTACGGCGTGCCGCTGATGGTCACGGTGTTCTGCGGGGCGTTCGTCGCCGACCTGTCGACCTACTGCGTCGCCGGCGTGCAACTGGCGCTCGCCTTCCCCGACCCGGGCAGCGGCTTCCTGGGCGCGCTCGGCACGTTCGGGTCCGTCTTCGCCGTCACGCAGATCCCGCTCGCGGTGAGCGAGGGCCTGCTCACGGTGGTCGTGATGCGGCTGCTGGTGCAGTCCAGCAAGGGTGAACTGACCCGGCTGGGCGTCCTGTTCACCGAGGCCGGCAAGCAGCGGGCGGTGGCCCGGTGAGCCGCAACGCGAAGATCAACGCCGTGCTGCTGCTCGCCGTGGCGGCGCTCGCGGTGCTGCCGCTGGTGCTGGGCCTCGGCGACCACAAGGAGGAGCCGTTCGCCGGTGCCGACGCCGAGGCGGAGGCGGCGATCACGGAGATCGAGCCGGACTACGAGCCGTGGTTCTCGCCGCTGTACGAACCGCCGTCCGGGGAGATCGAGTCGGCGCTGTTCGCCGTGCAGGCCGCGCTCGGCGCGGGCGTGCTGGCCTACTACTTCGGGCTGCGCCGGGGCCGGCGGCAGGGCGAGGAACGGGCCGCGGCGGCGCTGCGGAACGACCCCGGAGGGGACTGAGTGCTGCCGATCGACGCGGCGGCGCACAGCAGTCGGTGGCGCGGCCGCCATCCCGTGGACAAGGCGGTGCTCGGGCTGGGCCTGACCGTGCTGGCGATCTCGCTGCCGGCCTGGCCGGGCGCGGCGCTGGTGCTGGTGACGGCGCTCGCCGTGCTGCTCGGCCCGGCGGGCGTGCCCCGCCGCCGGCTGTGGCGGGCCTACCGGGTGCCGCTGGGCTTCTGTGTGACCGGGGCGTTGCCGCTGCTGGTGCGGGTCGGGGGCCCGGGCGGGTTCCTGACGGCGGCGGACGGCGGGCCGGTGCGCGCCGCCGAGCTGCTGCTGCGCACCTCGGCGGCCTCCCTGGGGGTGCTGCTGTTCGCGTTCACGACGCCCATGTCCGACCTGCTGCCCCGCCTAGCGCGGGCCGGGGTGCCGGCCCCGGTGGTCGACGTGGCGCTGGTGACGTACCGGATGAGCTTCCTGCTGCTGGACTCCGTGCGCCGGGTCCGTCAGGCGCAGGCCGCGCGGCTGGGGCTCACCACCCGGGCCGCCGTCTGGCGTTCGCTCGGCGGGCTGGGCGCGACGGCGTTCGTGCGGGCCTTCGACCGGGCGGCGCGGCTCCAGTCGGGCCTCGCCGGACGCGGGTACGACGGCACCCTGCGCGTTCTGGTGCCCGAGGCGCGCGTCTCCGTGTCCTTCACGGCGGCGAGCGTCGCGCTGCTGGCGGCGCTGGCCGCTCTCACCCTCGTATTGAAGGGGCCGCTGTCGTGAGCGAGTCGACCGGGCCGGCGCTGGTCGCCCTGCGGGGCGCGTCCTTCGCGTACGAGGAGGGCCCGGACGTGTTCGCCGGTCTGGACTTCGAGGTGCGTGAGGGGAGGGCGCTCGCGCTGCTGGGCCGCAACGGTGGTGGCAAGACCACGCTGATGCGGCTGCTCAGCGGCGGACTCAGGCCGCAGGCCGGGACGTTGACGGCCGAGGGGGTGCCGGTGGCGTACGACCGCAAGGGGCTGACCCGGCTGCGGACCACGGTGCAGCTGGTGGTGCAGGACCCGGACGACCAGTTGTTCGCCGCCTCGGTCGGCCAGGACGTGTCCTTCGGGCCGCTGAACCTGGGCCTGTCCGACGCGGAGGTCCGCTCCCGGGTCGCGGAGGCGCTCGCCGCGCTGGACATCACCGGGCTGGCCGACCGGCCCACCCACCTGCTGTCGTACGGGCAGCGCAAGCGGGCCGCGATCGCCGGGGCCGTCGCGATGCGGCCCCGGCTGCTGATCCTCGACGAGCCGACCGCCGGGCTCGACCCGGACGGCCAGGAACGGCTGCTCGCCACGCTGGACCGGCTCCGCGCGGGCGGCACCACCGTGGTGATGGCCACTCACGACGTCGATCTCGCCCTGCGATGGTCCGACGACGCGGCGCTGCTCACCACGGCCGGGGTGCACACCGGCCCCGCGGCCCCCACCCTGGCCCGCACGGACCTCCTGCGACGGGCGGGGCTGCGCCTGCCGTGGGGCGTGGCGGCGGCCGGACTGCTGCGTGCGCGGGGGATGCTGGCCGAGTCGGCGACGGGCCCGCGTACGCCGGAGGAGCTGGCCGCGCTGACCGGCTGAGGGCCCGTCGGCAGCCGGGGCGGCTCAGCGCGGCGCGTCGCTGTACTCCGCGTCCCGGGCTTCGGCCGGCTGGTCCTCGGACCGCTTGCGGGCGCCCCCGCGGCCGGGCAGGACGGCGAGGACGACCAGGGTGCCGGCCGCCATGATGATGCCGCCGACGAGGCTGGTCGTGGCGACGCCGTGGGCGAAGGACTGGTTCACGGCGTCGGCCAGGGCCTCGGCCTGCCGCGGTCCGGCGGAGGGGTTGGCCGCGAGCCGTTCGGCGACGGCCAGTCCGCCGCCCACGGAGTCCTGGGCGGTGTCCAGCGCGGCGGCCGGGAGCCGGTCTCCGACCAGACCGGACAGCTCGTCGCGGTAGGCGGTGCCGAGCAGGGAGCCCAGGACGGCGATGCCGAGCGAGCCGCCGAGCTCCAGCGCGGTGTCGTTGGCGCCGCCGCCGACGCCCAGTTCGCTCTCCGGGAAGGAGCCCATGATGGTGTCGGTGGCCGGGGAGACGCTCAGGCCGATGGCGAGGCCGAGCAGCAGCATCGGGGCCAGGAAGTCGGTGTACGTCGAGTCCTTCTCGATGAGGACCAGCAGGAAGACGCCGACGGTGCCGATCACCATGCCGGACCCCACCATGGCCTTCACGCCCAGCTTCGGGGTCAGCCGCCCGGTCACCGCGGCGCCGACGAACACGGCTCCGGCCAGCGGGAGCAGCCGTACGCCGGTCTCCAGCGCGCCGTAGCCGAGCACGAACTGCAGGAACTGCGTGGCGTAGTAGATGGCGCCGTAGGTGCCGAAGAAGAAGAACAGCACCGCCAGCATCGAGCCGCTGAAGGGCCGCAGCAGGAACCGGCGCACGTCCAGCATGGGCTGCGGGTGGCGCAGTTCCCAGGCCACGAAGGCCACCAGGCCGACGCCGGCGACGACGGCGGCGACGACGGGGCCGGTGCCCCAGCCGAAGTGCGGGCCCTCGATGGCCGCGTAGACCAGGCTGCCGACGGAGACGATGGAGAGCAGGCCGCCCACGTAGTCGATCCGGCCCATGCCGGCCGCCCTGGACGGCGGGACGAGGAAGAGCGCGCCGACCACGGCGGCGACCGCGATGGGCACGTTGACCAGGAAGGTCGAACCCCAGGCGTGGTCCTCCAGGAGCCAGCCGGCGACCAGCGGGCCGACGGCGATGGCGAGACCGGAGGTGGCGGTCCACACCGTGATGGCGCGGGCCCGCTCACCCTTCGGGAAGACCGCGACCAGCAGGGACAGGGTGGCCGGCATGACGACGGCGGCGCCGACGCCCATGATCGCCCGAGCCGTGACGACCAGCGCCGTCTCGTCGACCAGACTGCCCATCACCGAACCGCCCGCGAAGACCACCAGACCGGCGATCAGGGCGCCGCGGCGGCTGTACTTGTCGCCGATCGCGCCCAGCACCAGCATCAGGGCCGCGTACGGGACGGTGTAGCCGTCGATGACCCACTGCAGGTCGCTGCTGCTCAGGCCCAGGTCGGCCGTCATCGCCGGGGCGGCCACGATCAGGGACGTGTTGGCCATGACGACGATCAGCAGGCTCAGGCAGAGCACGACGAGGGCCCACCAGCGCCGTGCGTAGGGCCCGTTCATCTTCTCGACGGGTGTGGTGGCTAGGAGAGGCATCGGGAACTCCCGGGGGACGTGGCCAAGCGGGGCAAGTTAATTGCCCACGGATGTGCAGACGGCGTCACAGTAGTTTGTTGCACAGTGCTGTGCAAATATTGCGTGTACCCCCTTCCGAACGAGGTACGTACCGACGTGACCACCACACGCGCCCGCATCCTGCGCGCGGCCGAGCGGGAACTGCTCCGCGACCCCGACGCCGGTCTCGCGGAGATCGCCGCGGCGGCCGGCGTGGCCCGCCGCACCCTGTACGGCCACTTCGCCGGCCGGGACGCGCTGGTCGAGGGGCTCGTCGAGGAGGCCGCGGAGGCGGTACGGCGCGCGATCGCCGGTCCGGACGCGCCGGCCCCGCGGGACCCTGCGCGGGCCCTGGCCCGCTTCGTCCTCACCCTGTGGCCGGTCGGCGACCGCTACGGCACGCTGATCGCCCTCGCCCGCCGCCGGGGCCTCGGCCCCGACCGGGTGAGCACGATCCTCGGCCCGGCCCGTGACACGGTCGCCCGGATCCTCGCGCGCGGCCGGCGCACGGGTGTCTTCCACACCGGCCTTCCCTCCGGGGTGCTCGGCGCCGCGCTCGAGGCCCACCTGTTGGCACTCCTGGCGTGCGCGCGTGCCGGGTCCTGGGACGACGACGGCACGGGCGCCGCCGTCGCCGCGCTGATGGTCGCGGGCGTGGCCGACGACGCCGCGACGGAGACGGTGCGCGGACTGCGCGGCGCGGGAGGGGCCGCGGGCGGGAGCACCGGCCGCGGCGGGACGCGCCCCGCACCGACGGAGACGGAGCAGGGGCCCCACCACGAGGGACAGCCCTGACGCGGGAACACCCCCCACCGCAGAACACGCCCCGCACCGACGGAGACGGAGCAGCGGTCCCACCACGAGGAACAGCCCTGACGCGGGAACACCCCCCACCGGAAAACACGCCCCGCACCGACGGAGACGGCGGGCGGGCCGCGTCCGGGACCGCCTCACGGAGGAACCACACCGCACGGGACACGCCTTAGGCGGGAGCACCCACCCTGCGAAGGCGCGCCGTGCGGCTCACTCGCCCGGGGCGGGCTCCGCGGGGGTCGTCGCGGCGACGTCCTCGACCACGGCCCGGGCCTGCTCCTCCGGCACGCCGGCCGCGATGAGCTGGGCGAGGGCGGCCCGCGTGCCGTCGTCCTCCAGTGCCCCGGTGTTGACCTGCTCCAGCAGCGCGACCGTCATCGCTTCCAGCCCGGCGCTCAGCACGGCGGGCGGCAGATGGCCGGGGAAGACGCCGTCCCGCTGCCCGCGCTCCAGGATGGCGGTGACCTCCGCACGGGCCGGTGCCAGGATCTCGGACACCCGCTCCACGCCCAGGTCGTGCCGGGCCAGTGACAGGAGCATCCGGTAGCGGTCGCCCACGGGCCACATCAGCAGCACGAAGTGCGCCAGCGCGCGCTCCGCCGGTTCGGACGGGCCGACCCGCTCCGCCCCGGCGGCCATCGCGCTCCGCAGCACGTCGGACGCCTCCTCGGCGAGGGCCTCCAGCAGCGCCGCGCGCCCCGGGAAGTGACCGAAGAGGGTACGCCGTACGACGCCGGCGGCCCGGGCCAGCTCCTCC
Organism: Streptomyces sp. AC627_RSS907; assembly: GCF_019049165.1. Lineage (NCBI taxonomy): Bacteria > Bacillati > Actinomycetota > Actinomycetes > Kitasatosporales > Streptomycetaceae > Streptomyces > Streptomyces sp. AC627_RSS907. The sequence goes on along the minus strand of NZ_JAGMUE010000035.1, from coordinate 17,899 downwards.
AGGGTCGTGTCCGGGTTGCGCCCCAGCTCCCGGCGGGCCGTGGCCAGGATGCGCGCCCGGTTGGACCGCGCGTTGCGGCGCTGCGGCTCACGGGCGACGGGCTTGGACACGGGAGACCTCTGGCACGGAAGGGCGGGGCGGGAACGGGACGGTCCGGCTGCGGGGCGTCCATTCTGGCACGGAGACCGCTCCCCGGCCCGACGGGTGGCCCGTCCCCGCCGCGCGTCGGAATGACCGCACGCAGTCCCACGAGAGACGAGGATCCCGCGATGCACTCGACCTCGGCAGCCGTGGCGGGCGCCGTCACCTTCCGCTGGCTCGGCATGGTGCCGGCGATCTCCTTCCTGGAGGCGCCGTTGACGTTCCGGGCTCCCGGGGTGACGATCCCGGTCGGGCTCGGCATCGGCCGGATCGTCTTCCGCGCGCTGAACCTCGCCGAGGCGGCGCTCGCCGTCACCGTGGTCGTGGCGGTCGCCACGGGCGGAGCCTCCGCGGCCGTCGTCACGCTCACCGCGATCACCGTGGCCGTACTGGCCGGACAGCTCGGTGTCGTCCGCCCCCGTCTGAACCGGCGTTCCGACGCCGTGCTCGCGGGCGAGGACCCGGCGCTGCGCCGCTCCCGCGCCCACCTCTCCTACGTAGCGCTGGAGGTCGTGAAGGTCCTCGCCCTGCTCACGCTGGGCCGCGTGGTCCTGGCCGGCTGAGCGGGCCCGACCACCGGCCGCACCCGGTCCCGGTCCGCGCGAGCGAGCACGACGCAGGGCACGGCTCCCACCGCGCGAGACACGGTGCCGGGCCCGGAGGCGGCCGGCCGCACCGGGGTCGGCCGGGGGCGCGGCGGAGCGCGGGCACGGCCGTGTCGCCGAGGGGATCCACCGGACGGCCTCGCGCGCGGTCCAGGCCGACGCCGTCCGCGCGCCGCCCCTCCGCCCCTGCTCCTCAGGCCGAAGGCCCGCGGGGTCGCCGGCGCCGCGGCCGGGGCGGCCACCGTAGCCGCGGCGGGGCACCGATGCGCACGTCGGTGGCTCCCTCGCGCAGGGCGCGTGCGGCCTCGTCCACGTCGGCGCCCGCGAAGACCAGGATGTCCTCGGCGACCAGCCGTACGCTCTCCCCCACGGCGACCGGGAGGGCCTGCCCCCCGTCCGCGTCCGGGGCGCCCCGGACGATGTCGAGGGCCCGCCTGGTCGCGCGCAGGCGGACGGCGTGGTTCGCGGGGGCGGCCGCCAGGGCTGCCAGGACCCCGGACAGCCCCCGTACCGTGCGGGCGAAGGTCCGCCGGTGCCGCGTGTCGAGCGCCGAGGCGCCCCGGATGAGGGTGAGGCAGCTGTTGCCGAGCAGGTCCAGGTACTTCGTGCTCGCGATCTCCTCGTCCACGGGCTCGCGCCGGCCCCGCCACAGCAGGGTGCGCCGGGCTACGGCGATGGTGTCGTCCCGTGTTCCGCCGAGATCGTCGAGCAGGGCGTAGACGGGCCGCAGCTCCTCCCACGGCTGGAGGTCGCGTTCCTCCTCCGGCTCGTCCAGCGCACGCGCCGTCAGGTCCAGGGCGCGGCTCAGCCCCTCCAGCGTGGCGGCCTCGGCTCGGCGCAGCAGGGCCAGCGGGTGCGGCGGGAAGAGGAGCTGGCTGAACACGAGCGCCACGCCGGCTCCGAGCAGGGCGTCCAGCACACGGTCGACGGCCGCCTGCTGTCCGGCCGCCACGGAGATCACCGCGCCCACGGCGGCCTGGGCCATCGTGATGCGCTCCCCGTCGATGACGAGCGCGACGAGCAGCGCGCACAGGACGGCCACGCCGACGGACGGGGCGTCGTGGCCGAGGAAACGAAAGGCCAGGTGCCCGACGACGACGCCAGCGACGACCCCGGAGAGAACCCGTACGGCGTTGGTGCCCCGCCCTCCGACGGGCGTGTTGAGCGCGATGAGGGTGGCGATCGGGGCGAAGAGCGGGACGTGGTGGTCGAAGACGTTCCTGGCGGCCCACCAGGAGAGCGCGGCGGCCGTGGCCTGCTGGAGCACAGGCCACAGGGCGTCCCTGACGCGCGGCCACGCCCCGTGCATCGTCGTCAACGCTCGTGATCAGAACACGTGGGCGTCACAACCGGCCCTCGTCGAACAGGCGGTGGCCCAGCGGGTGCCAGCACCGCAGGCCGGGGAGCCGGTCGGCCGGCTGCGGGCCCCAGCTTCCCCGGGCGTAGGTGAGCGGCGGACCGGCCGGGTCGAGCACCGGTGCGACGATGCGCCAGCACTCCAGGATGGCGGGGAAGAAGGCGAAGCACTGGGGGTCGCCTGCGACGGCTCCGTCGAGGATGTTCTCGTACGGGAGCTCCTGCCGTCCCAGCACCCGCGCGTAGTCGACCCCGACGGGGACGGTCATCGGCCCGGTGCCCTTCTCGGGCTTGCTCACCACCAGGTCCGTCCGGATGCCGGTGTCGCCGTCGATGCGGAAGCGGATGAGGTTCGGTGGCGTCGGCGTGTTCTCGCCGCCGAAGAGTTCCAGGGGCGGTTTGCGCAGCTCGACCACGACCTCGGTGGCGGTGACGGCCAGTGCCTTCCCGCTGCGCAGGTAGAACGGCACGCCCGCCCAGCGCCAGTTGTCGATGAACATACGGGTCGCGAAGTACGTCTCGGTGGTGGAGTCCGGCTCGACTCCCTCGACGTCCCGGTAGTCCTCGTACTGGCCGCGAACGGTGTCGGCGGGGTCCATCGTGCGGGTGGCGTGCAGCACCCGCCACTTCTCCAGGCCCTGTGCCCGGGCGTTGCCGGCGCTCGGCGGGTCCATCGCCAGGAAGGCCAGGACCTCCAGCATGTGGTTCTGGACCACGTCGCGCAGGCAGCCCACCTTGTCGTAGAAGGAGCCCCGGTCGGCGACGTCGAAGTCCTCGGCGAGGGTGATCTGGACGTTGTCCACGTAGGAGCGGTGCCAGATCGGCGCGAGCAGCGTGTTGGCGAACCGGGAGACCATCAGGCTCTCGACCGCACGGTTGCCCAGGAAGTGGTCGACGCGCAGGAGGTGGTTGTCGTCGAAGTGGGTGCTCAGCTCGTCCTGCAGCCTGCGCGCGGAGTCGAAGTCGTCGCCGAACGGCTTCTCCACGACCAGGCGGGCGTCGCGGTTCAGGCCCGCCGCGGCCAGCGCGGCGGCGACCACGGTGAACAGCGACGGTGGGATCGCCAGGTAGTACGTGACGAAACCGAACCCCGCCACGGCCTCGCGCAGCCGGGCGAAGGTGGCCTCGTCGGCGAAGTCTCCGGTGATGATGGACAGGCTCGCCGCGAACCGCTCGAAGACCGCCTCGTCGATGTCCGTGCCCGCGGCGACGAGCGCCTCTCGCGCGTGCCGGCGCAGCGCCTCGTCGTCCCAGTCGCCGGCCGCCACCCCGATGACGGGCACGGACAGCCTGCCGGAACCGGTGAGCCGGTACAGCGCGGGCAGCAGCATCTTCTTGGCGAGGTCGCCGGTGATGCCGAAGAGCACCAGGGCGTCGGCGCGTTCGAGGAGGTCGGGACGGCTGAGGAGGGTGTCGCTCATCGTGAGCGTCCTTTCTCGGGAGTCACTGCGCGTGGGTGTCCGGGGCCGCTGCCGACGCGGCGGGCTCGCGTCCGAAGCGGGACCGCAGGGCCGCCTGGATCTGTCCGGAGTCGCGATTGCGGGTCTCGGGCAGGTAGCGGCTGACGAAGAAGAACGCGAGCACACAGATTCCGGCGAAGATCCAGAAGGTCTCGCCCTGGCCGATGGCGGCCGCCAGGGGCAGGAAGGCGAGGCTGACGAGGAAGTTGGACACCCAGTTGACCGCCGTGGCCACGCTCGACCCCTCGGCCCGCACGGACGGTGGGAAGATCTCGCCGAGCAGCGTCCAGAACACCGGCCCGAGGCCGCCCGCGTACGCGGCGATGTAGACGACCATGAACAGGAGCGTCAGCAGCGAGTTCATGCCGACCACGAACGCGAGGCCGAGCAGGAAGATCGTGACCGCCATGAGGGCCAGGGAGACGAGGACCATGACGCGGCGGCCCGCCCGGTCGACCAGGCGGATCGCCACCAGCGTCATGACCAGGTTGATCACGCCGATGAACACGGAGTAGAAGATGGAGTTCGACGCGGTCAGACCGGTCTGCTGGATGATGGTCGGCGCGTAGTAGATGATCGTGTTGATGCCGCCGAACTGCTGTACGGCGGCGAGCGTGAGCCCGACGACGAGTGCCGGACGCACATCGGGTGCGAGGAGTCTCCTGGCCCCCTGGTCGTCCGCCCTGGAACTCCGCGCCCGCTTCTCGCGCTCCTCGGCGATCCGGCGCCGGGCCCGCGCGGTCAGTTCGTCCGCCGTGGCCTCGTCGGTGACCGAGGCGATCACCCCGCGCGCCCTGTCGACCTGGTCGTGGGTGATGAGCCACTGCGGCGATTCGGGAAGGAGCCACAGGGTGGCCGCCACCATGAGGGCGGCCGGAACCGCGCCGACGGCGAACATGGCGCGCCACATCTCGCTGCCCGAGAAGGCGAGGTTGACCAGGTAGGCGACCAGGATGCCGAGCGTGATCATCAGTTGGTTCATCGTGAGCAGCCGTCCGCGGATCTTCGTCGGTGAGATCTCGGACAGGTAGACCGGCACCGTCGCCGACGCCGCTCCGACCGCGAGGCCGAGGACGACACGGCCGGCCATGAGGGCCGGGTATCCGTTCGCCGCGCTCACGATCGCCGTACCGATGATGAACACCACGCCGATCGCGCCCAGGGCCTTGCGCCGGCCCAGCCTCTCGGACAGCCGGCCGGCCGAGGTGGCGCCGATCACCGCGCCGATGAGCAGCACGCTGACCACGCTGCCCTGCTCGAAGGAGTTCAGATGGAAGTCCTTCTTGACGTAGAGCAGGGCGCCCGACACGACGCCGGTGTCGAAGCCGAAGAGGAAGCCGCCCAGAGCGATCGCGGCGGCCCAGCGGGTGATCTCGCGCTGGGCGGACGGGGAGACCTCGGTGAGTGGTCCGTGGGTGCCTGGTTCCTTGGAGAAGCCCTGAACCATGTCGCTTCCTCATGTCTCGCTCGTGTCGCGCCCGTGTGCCGGCGGATCCGTCCGGTCCACGTCATCACCCTTCGGAAACACATGGAGACAGAAGCGGAGCAATCGGGTGGTTCGGGGAACACCGAGCGTGACGTCGCGGGCGGGTGAACCGCCGTCACCGCTGCCTGACGCGCAGGCGCGGTGACGGTGGGCCGGCGGGCAGCGGCGGGCCTGCCTCGTCAACATCCGGGCACGGCCCGCCGCGAAACAGTTTCGGAGACCAGCCGGTGACACGGCGGTGCCCCGTCCCGATACTTTCCAGCAGCCCGCCCGTGCCGCACGGGTACAGCCGCGCCCCTGCCCGACCGGCGGAGCCGCTTCCCCCCGCTTCGTTCCCCATGCCGCCCGCACCGGGGCGACAGGACGACCACGCCCCGGTACCCGCATTCCCCGAGGAGCCGCAGTTGCTGAAGGAACCGATACGCAAGGCGTTCGCGGCGGTGACGGCCGCAGGTGCCGTGATGGCGCTCTCGGCGGCCGTCGCGCCGAGTGCGTCGGCGTACCAGCCGAACCCCTCCGACCTGTACGTGGCCGAGAACCCGACGTGCAACAAGAGACCCTGCGTCCTGTACCCGAAGTCGGCTCAGCTGCCGAGCGGCCGGATCGTGGCGGCGTTCGAGAACAGTCAGGGCGACCCGGTGGGGCAGACGATGCCCCTGTACAAGAGTGACGACGACGGCACGACCTGGCAGAAGCTCACGGACGTCAAGGCCCCCGCCCAGCTGTCCGGCGATCCCCGCTACGCCAGGTACACGAGCAACTGGACCAACCCCCACCTCTACGTCCTCCCGCAGGACGTGGGCCGTCTGAAGGCCGGCACCCTGCTCCTGGCCAGCGTCGTCTCCGGCGACGACCACTACTACCGCGAGCGGAAGGCCGCCGACCCCCACTGGCAGCCCTCCGGCGACGGTGACCGCAGGGACGTCTCGATCGCCCTGTACGCCAGCACCGACGACGGCGCGACCTGGAGGTTCGAGAACATCGTCGCGGCCGGCGGCTGGCAGGGCGGGGGCGGCACGAACCGCTCGGCGGCCAACACCCACAAGCAGCAGGATCCGGTCTGGGAGCCCCACCTGCACGCCCGGGACGGCAAGCTGATCGCCTACTACTCCGACGAGAACGAGTTCACCGGGTACGACGCGTCCACCGGGAGGCCGGTCCCCGCCCCGGACAACGACACGGCGCCGGAGCCGCACCACCAGATCCTCGCGCACAGGACCTGGGACGGCACCGGCGCGTCGTGGAGTGCCCCGGTGGTCGACGTCCCCGGCAGGACGGTGTCGGTCGACGGCACGTCGCTGATCGGCGGCGGACGCCCGGGCATGACGACGATCGCCCCGACCACCGACGGCAAGTGGCTGCTGACGTACGAGTACTGGGGCGGCGGTGCGGACGTCCGGTACCGGACGGCGGACGACCCGCTGAGGTTCCACGCGGCCGGTGACGGTGCGATCAGCGCCCTGCCCGTGCCGTCCGGCGGCAGGGGGCTCGCGACGGGCGGCAGCCCCGTGCTCTCGGCGATGCCCGACGGACGGATCGTCTACAACGCCGCCGGCAGTGGCAGCGTGTGGGTGAACGAGTCCGGCAGGAGCACGGGTGAGTGGAAGCAGTACCAGACGCCGATCGCCGCCGGTTACAGCCGCACCCTCCAGTATGTCGAGGGCACCGGCCGGATGCTGGTCCTCCAGGCGTCGTGGGCCGGCGGAAGCATCGGGCCCGTCAGGTACGCCGAGGTCGACCTCGGGCACTCCGACGGTGCCTACCACACCCTGGTCAACCGCCGCACCGGCGAGGCGCTCAGGCCCCTGGCCGGCAGGACCCAGGACGCGAACCTCACCGGCGACACCCCCGACCTCGTCACCGGTCCGGTGTCCGCGGCCGACGACACCCAGCGCTGGCACCTGACGGCCAAGGACGACCGCGTCACGCTGCTCAACAAGGCAGGCGGGCGCGCGGTGGGCATCTGGGGCGGCACCGCGACCGCCGGGCAGAGGCTCGCCCAGTGGGTCGACGACGGCGCCACCGACAAGCAGTGGACCCTCGTCCCCACCGGCGACGGCCACTACAGGATCCGTTCGGCGCGCGACAGCGGCCTCTACATGACCGCGGGTGCCCCGGGCGGCGCCGTCGGCCTGGCGAGCGCCGTCGACACGTCCGGCGGGGCCGCGGCGGACGACGCACAGGAGTGGCGCCTGGTCCGCGAGCCCCTGCCGACGGACTCCGCCTTCGCCCTCAGGGGCGGCCACTCCGGCCGCTGTCTGGACGTACCCGGCGGGGTGTCCGGTGTGCAGGTGCGGATCCACGACTGCTCCGGCAGTCCCCACCAGGCCGTCACGCAGACCGGCGCGGGGGAACTGCGCGTGGCCGGCGGGTGCCTCGCCGCGGACGGTGACGGCACCGCCGCCGGCACCAGGGTCATCACCTGGCCCTGCAACGGGAGGACCAGCCAGAAGTGGTGGTTCCGGCTGGACGGGTCGGTGATCAACCGCTCCAACGGCCTCGCGCTCGACGTCGCCGGCTGGGCGACGGCCGGCGGATCCCCCGTACAGCTGTGGACGGCACTCGGCAACGCCACCCAGAAGTGGAGCCGGGCGTAGTCCCGTCGCGGCGGGCGCCGGAGACTTGTCTGCCGGCGCCCGCTCCTGTTGGCTGGCGGCCGAACGACCGGTGCGGGACCGGCGGAGAAAGCGGGACAGTGACCGTTCAGGACAAGGGACAACTGGAGGCGCAGTACGGGCTGCTGACGGCCATCGCCCAGGAGGCGGGTGTGTCTCTCAGCACCGTCTCCAAGGTGGTGCACCGGCGGAGCGACGTGGGGAGGGCGACCCGGGAACGGGTCGAGGAGTTGCTGGCCCGGTACGGCTACGTCCGCCCGTGGGAGCGGGATCCGCAGGTGCCGCGGCAGATCATCGCGGTGTTCCGGGACCTGTCGGGCCCCTACACCCTGGAGGTGGTCCGCGGGATCGTGGACGCGGCCGGTGAACTCGGGGTGCACGTGGTGACCGGCACCACCAGCCGGCGCTCCATCTCGCAGTGGTTCCAGGAGTGCGTGGCCCTGGGCGCCGCCGGGCTGATCGTCGTGATCTCGATGCTGGCGGAGGAGGACCAGCGGCGCATCGTCGAGCAGGGGCTTCCGGTGGTGCTGGTGGATCCGCTGAGCGCTCCGTCGCCGGACATCCCCAGCATCGGGGTGACGAACTGGAGCGGGGCCAGGGACGCCGTGCAGTACCTCATCGGCCTCGGTCACACCCGGATCGGCATGGTCGCCGGGCGCTCCCACTCGCTGGCCGGCGCGGCCCGTCTGCACGGTTACCGGGCCGCGCTGGAGGAGGCGGGGATCGGCTTCGACCCGGCGATCGTGCGCTCGACGGACTTCGACTACGACGAGGCGCTGGCCGCCACCCGGCACATCCTCGGGACCGGGCAGCCGCCCACCGCCGTGTTCGCGGCCAGCGACGCGCAGGCGCTCGGCGTGCTGGAGGCCGCCCGGCAGCACCGGCTGCTCGTCCCGGACGAGCTGGCGGTCATGTCCTTCGACGACACCCTCGTGGCGTCCATGGCCAGTCCGCCGCTCAGCGCGGTGCGCCAGCCGTTCGAGGAGCTGGGGCGCGAGGCCACCCGGGTGCTGCTCCAGGTGGCCGACGGCCGCCCACCGGCGTCACCGCGCGTGGAGCTGGCGACGAAACTCGTCCTCAGGTCCTCGACGTCCGCTCCCGCGGGCAGGTGAGGGCGGAAAGGCGGCCGGCCACCCGGGCCTGCCGCCTTCCGCCTTCCGCCTTCCGCCGGGTGCGTCACTCAGCCGCGGTCGACCGTGACCGGCACGCCGTGATGCCGGATGACGGGCACCTGCCGCTCCTCACCCACCAGGCTCACCACCGCCTCGGCGGGAGTGTCGGCGCTGGAGGAACCGGCGTACAGGAGGATCTCGCCGGGCTCGACGATCCGGTGACCGGCCAGACCGGTGAAGGCCAGGCGGTCGGTGTGGACGTCGAAGCGCACGGTCGCCTCCTCACCGGGTTCCAAGGGAACCTTGGCGAAGGCCAGCAGGGCCCGCACCGGCCGGGTGACCTGGGCGAGCGGGTCGGTGAAGTACAGCTGGACCGTCTCGGCGCCGGCGACGGCCCCGGTGTTCCGCACCCGCGCCGACACCGTGAACCCGCCGTCGGTGCCGACCCGCCGGAGGTCGGTCTCCAGCTCCCCGACCTCGAACGAGGTGTAGGACAGCCCGTGTCCGAAGGGGAACGCGGGCGTGGGGTCGAGGTTGGACAGCCAGCTCTGCCGGTCACCCAGGGGCGGGTGCAGGTAGGTGTAGGGCTGGCCGGCGGGTGAGGCCGGGATCTGCACGGGCAGTTTCCCGCTGAAGTTGGCGGTACCCGCGAGGAGTTCGGCGACGGCACGGCCGCCCTCCTCGCCGGGCAGGAAGACCTGGACCATGGCCGCCGCGTCGGCCGCGAAACGCCCCACCGCGTACGGACGGCCGCTGTTGACCACCAGGACGACCGGCCTGCCGGTGGTGAGGACGGCCTCGACCAGTTCCTCCTGCACGCCCGGCAGGCGCAGGTCCTCGACGTCGCAGCCCTCGCCGGAGGTGCCGATGCCGAACATGCCGGGCTTGTCGCCGACGACCAGGACGGTGAGGTCGGCCGCCGCACTCGCCTCCACCGCGGCCCCGATGCCCGAGCGGTCCGGCTCACGGATCGGGCAGCCCTGCACGAAGTCCCAGGTGACGCCCGGGAGTTGTGCCGCGAGCGCGGAACGCAGGGACACCGCGTCGACGCCGTCGCCGAGGTCGTCGCGGTCGGAGAGGACGTGGTTGGGGAAGCTGTAGCAGCCGAACATCGTGCGTACGTCGTCGGCGCACGGGCCGATCAGGGCGATCCGCCCGGCGGACGGCAGGGGCAGGCTCCCGTCGTTCGACAGCAGGACGGCACTGGACCGGGCGACGGCGTGGGCCAGGACGCGGCTCGACGGCTTGTCCAGGTCGAGTTCCCCCGTGCGCAGCGCCGCGGGTTCCGGGTCCCAGTCCGCGTCGAGGAGACCGAGGGCGGCCTTCTGCCGCAGTACCCGGCGCACCGCCCGGTCGACGTCGGCCTCGTCGGCCTCACCGCGTCGTACGGCGTCGACGAGGGCGTCGCCGAAGCCGCGCTGGTCGGGCAGTTCGACGTCCATGCCCGCCTTGAGGGCGAGGGCCCCGGCGCCCGGGAGGTCGGCCGCCACCCGGTGCGCGTTCACCAGGAACGGCAGTGACCAGTAGTCGGAGACGACGGTGCCCTCGAATCCCCACTGCTCGCGCAGGAGGGTGGTCAGGAGCCACCGGCTGGCTGCGGGCGCCTCGCCGTCGATCTCGGCGTAGGAGTTCATGACGGAGCCGACGCCGGCGGCGACGACCCGCTCGAAGGGGGGCAGGATGACGTCGGCCAGCTCACGCCGTCCGATGCGGGCGGGTGCGTGGTTGCGTCCGCCCATGGAGTCGGAGTAGCCGGCGAAGTGCTTCAGGGTGGCGTACACGCCGGCGCTCTGGAGCCCCAGGACGTATGCCTCGCCCATCTCGCCGACCAGGTGCGGGTCCTCGCCGTAGGTCTCCTCGCAGCGGCCCCAGCGGTAGTCGCGGACGACGTCGACGACCGGGGCGAGTCCCTGGTGCACTCCGGCTTCGGCCATGTCGGCGCCGATGGCCGCGCCGACCCGGCGGATCAGGGCCGGGTCGAAGGTGGCGGCCATGGCCAGGGAGGTGGGGTAGATCGTGGCGCCGTAGGCGGTGAAACCGGTCAGGCACTCGTCGTGTGCCATGGCCGGGATGCCGAACCTGCTCTGCGCCATGATCTGCCGCTGGCGCCCGGCCAGGAGGCGGGAGTGCTCCAGAGCCGGCCGGGGCACGGTGCCGTAGGGGCGGGTGAGCTGGCCGAGGCCGTGCCGGGCGGTCTCGGTGAGGGGGCCGACGGGGGCGAAGAGGCTGGTGCCGGGGGCGACCTCCGGGCCGGCCGGCTCGACGTCCTCCCAGCCGCTGCTGAGCTGGGCGGCCTTCTCCTCGAGGGTGAGACGGGCCAGCAGCGCCTCGACGCGTTCCTCCACCGGCAGGGCGGGGTCGGTCCAGGGCCGGTCGTCCGTCGCGGGAAGAGGGCTCTCACGGTCCGGCACGGCGTGTTCCGGCGTGGTGGTGCTCATTCGACTGCTCCTCGTGGGGGCTCGGGGCATGCCGAGGCGGGCCGGGCGGGCGGCCCGGCCGTTTCCTCGCGCACTGCGCTACTTGGAGAATCCGGCGGTCAGTCCGGCGACGAGCTGCCGCCTGGCGAGGACGAACACCACCAGCATGGGAAGGGTGGAGAGGACGACCGCGGCCATGGTCGCGGGCACGTCGATGCCGAACTGGCCGCGGTAGAGGGTCAGGGCGAGCGGCAGCACGGCCTTGTCGCCGCTCTGGGTGAGGATCAGCGGGAAGAGGAAGCCGTTCCAGACCTGGAGACCGTCGTACACCGCGACCGTCATCAGGGCGGGGCGGGCCATCGGCGCGGCGAGCGAGAACAGCATGCGCCAGTCGCCGGCGCCGTCGACGATCATCGCCTCGAACAGCGAGCGGGGGATGTCCCGCAGGAAGCTGACCAGGATCATCACCGTGACCGGCAGCGCGAACGCCGCCGAGGGCAGCACGATCGCGAGCAGGCTGTCGTACATCTGCATGCGGATGATCAGCAGGTAGACCGGGATGATCACCGCCTGCAGCGGGATCGCCAGGCCCAGCAGGTACAGCCGGAAGGACAGACGGGACCACGGGTTGCTGTAGCGGACGATGCAGAAGGCGGCCATCAGGGCGGCGACCACGGTGATCGCGACGGTCGCGACCGTGACGACGGCGCTGTTGAGCAGGTAGGTCGTGAAGTCGCCGTCCAGAACGGTCCGGTAGTTGTCGAGCGTGGGGTCGCCGGGCAGGGACAGCGGACTGTCGGTGGTGAAGTCCGTGCGGTCGCGCAGGCTGGTCACGACCAGCCAGTACACGGGGACGACGACGAGCGCGGTCCACACCAGCGCCGCGGCACCGGAGAGCGCGCGGCGCAGCGGTGTGCGGGCACGTCGTCGGCGGGCGGCCGCCGGCGCCGGGCGCCGGGGGGCGTGCTGCGGCCGGTGCGCGGTGCGTGCCTTGGTCATGGTGGTGGTCACAGGCCCTCCTGCTGGCTTTCCATCCGGGTGAAGCCGGACAGGCGGGTGGTGAGCAGCGAGAGCGCCAGGCCGAACACCACCAGGAGGGTGGCGAGCGCACTGGCCCGGCCCATGTCGTGCGCCTGGAAACCGGTGATGTACATGGCCAGGGGCAGCACGCGGGTCGCGGTGCCCGGGCCGCCCGTGCCACCCGACAGGACGAAGATCAGGTCGAAGTAGGTCAGCGAGCCCACCAGCATGAGCGTGCTCGACGTGACGAACGTGTACTTCAGCTGCGGCAGCGTGATCCGCAGCAGGCGGGTCACCGGCCCGGCACCGTCGATGGCGGCGGCCTCGTACAGGGACACCGGGATCTGCCGGATGCCGGCCTGGTAGAGCAGCGCGTGGAACGGCACGAACTGCCAGGCGATCACGAAGATCACCGTGTAGAGCGCCAGGTCGGGCGAGCCGAGCAGCGGCCGGGCCAGCCAGTCCAGTCCCGGGGTGGCCCCGATGCCGAAGGACGGGTCGAGCAGAGCCTGCCAGGCCAGGCCGATCGCCACCGCGGACAGCAGGAGCGGAAGGAACCACAGCACGGCGAGGAACGCGCGCGTCCGGCCCCGGGGAGCCTGGAAGAGACCGAGCGCCAGGGCCAGCGGCGTCTGGACCAGCCAGCTGACCAGCATCACCTTGACGGTGAGCCACAGCGCCTGCCAGGTGGCGCCGTCGGTCAGGACGCCGCTCCAGTTCCCGAAGCCGGCCCAGCTCAGGGAGCCCAGGCCGTCCCAGCTGGTGAGGCTGAGCACCACCACGCCCCCCAGGGGGACGAGGCCGAACAGGCCGAACAGGAGCAGGGCGGGCGCGGCCATGAGCAGACCGCTGAGGCCGCGCCGCCCGCCACGCGCCGGGTGCGGCGTACGAGCAACCGAGGCCATTACTTCGCCGCCTCGCTCATGTTCTCACCGAACTGCTCGGGCTCGATCTGCCCCAGGAACGACTTGTCCACGTTGGTCAGCAGCGGGTCCGCCTGGTCCGAGGGCAGGTCCTGGTCCCAGGAGAGCTGGAAGCTCGGGGCGTCCTCCACCAGGCCGTGGACGAAGGTCAGCCACTTCCTGTCGTCGGCCGACTCCACCCGCGCCAGCCTGGAGTCCAGCTTGGTGACGGGCGGCACGCTGCCGGTGGCGAGGTAGGCGTCGATCTGGTCCTCGTTCATGACGTAGTCCTTCAGGTACGTCAGCGCCGCGGACTTGTGCTTGCTCGCCGAGTTCAGCGACAGGAAGTTGGACGGGTTGCCGACGATGCTCTTCGGGTCGCCCGCGCCGCCGGCCAGCGACGGGAAGGCGACGTAGCCCAGGTCCTTCTTGACGAAGTCCGGTGCCGCCTTGACCAGGTTGGCGTACTCCCAGGTGCCCATCAGCTCCATGCCGGCCTTGCCGGTGTAGAGCAGGGCCGTGGAGGCGCCCTGGTCGTAGGTGACGGAGGAGGCGTTGTCGCCGAAGGCGCCGGCCTCGGCGAGTTCCTGGAGGCGGGTGTTGGCCTTGGTGACGGCCGGGTCCTTCCAGCCCGCGGCGTCCCCGGAGGCGATCTTCTCGAACACCTGGTGCCCGCCCTCGCGGTCGAGCAGGTACTCCAGGTGCATCAGCGTCGGCCACTTGGAGTTCGCCGCGAGGGAGATCGGGGTGACCCCGCTGCCCTTGAGCTTCTTCACCGCCGACAGGAGCTCGTCGTAGGTCTTCGGGGGCTGCACACCCGCGTCCTTCAGGACCTTCTTGTTGTAGTAGAGGACGACCGGGGCGAGACCGTTGGCCGGGACCCCGTAGACCTCCCCCTGGAACTCCGCGCTCTGCAGCACGCTGGGCATGAACCGCAGAAGGTCGACCTGACGGTCGGTGACGGGGTCGACCTTGCCCGCGTCCACGTAGTCGTTCAGGGCGCCGCCGCCCCAGTTGAAGAACAGGTCCGGGGCCTGGTTCGCGCCGAAGGCCACCCGCAGCTTCTGCTTGTAGTCGTCGTTGGCGAACAGCCGCAGGGTGATCTTCTCGTCCGGGTGATCCTTGTTGTACGCGTCCACGGACTCCTTGAGGATGGTCTGGTCCGTCAGCGCCCACATCGTCAGGCCCGACGACGAGGCCGCGGAAGGTCCCGAGGACCCGCAGGCGGCGAGACTGGCGGCGGTCGCCAGCCCGACCACGGACGCGGTCACCGGTCGCATCCGGGACCGGGCGGGGTGACCGGAGGTTCTGCGTATCTGGAATCCGTGCATGCTCTGTCTCTCTTCTCTCGTCCCGCCGCTCGTGCGGCCCGGTCGGAGGCCAGGGGTGCGACGCCTGCGAAAGCCTTTCGCCCCCTCGGGTCCGCCCCGTCACGGCAAGCGACCCGCCTGTTCGTCGGGGACACTGGCACGGGATTCACAGCCTGGACAAGGAGTGGAAAACGCTCGGTTACGAAAGACTTTCGCACCCGCTCCGCCCGGCGGCGGTCCGCCGCGGCCCCTCCTCGTCACGGCGTGCGGGCACGCCCTCGGGGGGGGCGGCCGAAAGCCTCCCGGCGCACCGCTCAGTGCAGGGCGCGGTGCCGCGGGTCCGGGGAGTCCGCGCGCTGGAAGGTCGCGTACAGCAGCCACAACGCCGGGACCAGGATCAGCGCGCCGACGGCCAGGGAGATCAGGCAGGCGGAAAGGACGGCGGGGTGGGAGGCGGCCTCGGTCACGGTGAGGCTGCCGACCAGCATGGCCGGATACTGGGCCGCTCCCCAGGACCACAGGATCGAGGCGACGGCCAGTGCGGCGGCGGCGCGGGCGGCGACGTAGTGGCGCGTCACCAGGAGTGCCAGTCCGGTGATGCCGCTGACCGCGCTGAGCACGACCGGCCCCAGGGCCCGGTGCGTGAGCCCGTGGAAGAGCACCGGCGCGTCCTCGCGCAGCACCGCGATGCCCGCCAGGGCGACGGCACCGCTGGCCAGACCGCTGACGACGGCGCGCCGTGCGAACACGCGGGCCAGTTCCCGTTCGTCCGCGCGGGCGGCGTCCGCACACAGGTACACGGCGGCGAGGTGGGCGCAGGTGAGGACGGCCAGCACGCCGCCGAGCGCGGACGTCGGGTTGAGCCAGCTGGTGGCCACGTCTCCCTCGGCGAGTCCGGGCGGCACCCGGCCGGAGGCGACCGCGCCCGCGACCGCGCCGAGGAACAACGGCGTGACCAGCGAGGAGAGCGCGAAACACGCCCCGAACAGCCGTTGTTGCCACAGCTCGGTGCTGGCCTTGCGGAAGGCGAAGGCGGCGCCGCGGGCGATGATGCCCAGCGCGGCGAAGGTGAGGGGCAGGTAGAGGGTGGACATCAGGGCGGCGAACACCGGCGAGAAGCAGGCCCACAGCAGGACGATCACGAAGATGAGCCAGACGTGGTTGGCCTCCCAGACCGGCCCGATGCTGTGCTCGATGAGCCGGCGCTGTTCCCGTCCCCCGCGCGCGCCTCCGGCGAGCAGGTCCCACACGCCCGCGCCGAAGTCGGCGCCGCCGAACAGGGCGTAGCAGGTCAGTCCCACCCACATGACGGCGAGAGCGGTGTCGGCGAGCACGGGACCTCCAGCGGTGTCCGGTCAGACGACGGGGTAGTCACGCACGTCGGCCTCCTGGGGAGCGGCCGGTACGGGGGTGCCCCGGGCCAGGCGGCGCAGCACGTACACGGTGGCGACGGTCATGGCGGCGTACACCACCAGCACCAGCCACAGCCCCGTCATCAGGCCCGGTGCCGGATTCACGGCGTCCCGCACGCTCATCACACCCCATACGATCCAGGGCTGCCTCCCCAGCTCCGTGACGGTCCAGCCGCTCTCCAGGGCCACCACGGACGCCGGGCCGGCGAGCGCGACCAGGGCGAGCAGGAGCCGGCTGCCGCGCCGGTCCAGCAGTACGCCGCCCAGGCGCCGGGTGCGCCACCAGGCCAGCAGCAGCCACAGTCCCAGTGCGAGCAGGAAGAAGCCGATGGCGACCATGAGGTCGAAGGCCCAGTGGACCCCGGTGACGGCCGGCCACTGGCTGCGGGGCACCCGGTCCAGGCCCTGGATGACCGTGTCGGCGCGGTAACCGACGAGCAGGGACAGCCCGTTGGGGATCTCCAGGCCGTACTCCAGGCCGTTCT
The DNA here is from genome assembly GCF_019049165.1 of Streptomyces sp. AC627_RSS907. Classification (NCBI taxonomy): domain Bacteria; kingdom Bacillati; phylum Actinomycetota; class Actinomycetes; order Kitasatosporales; family Streptomycetaceae; genus Streptomyces; species Streptomyces sp. AC627_RSS907. The sequence continues at coordinate 1,578 of NZ_JAGMUE010000035.1, read as the reverse complement.
TCCCGGCGACCCCGCCGATGGTCAGCGGGACGTGCGAACCGGTGCGGTAGACGCCCTCGATCGCGGCGAGCTTGGCGGGCTGGTAGTCGGCCAGGAAGCGGGCGGCCCAGTCCCCCACCACGATCTGGAAGGGTGTCACCACCGCGCCGACGGTGAACGGGATGGCGAACCCGGCGCGATGGTAGGCGTCCCGCCGGCCTCGCAGCAGGGCGACCGCGTAGACGGACGCGGTCAGGAACGAGGCGACCATGAAGGCCGCCAGGATCATGTGGAGGGTCTGCGGCGGGCCGGCCGGGTTGAACATCGCCGCCCAGGGGTCCACGTGCACGATCTCGCCGCCGCGCAGGGTGAATCCGCGCGGCTGGTTCATCCAGGCGTTGGCGCACACGACGAAGAACGCCGAGGCGACACCGGCGATCACGATGGGGACGCCGGTGAGCAGGTGCCTGCGCGGCGGGAGCCGGTCCCACGCGTACAGGTAGATGCCGAGGAAGATCGCCTCGATGAAGAACGCGATCCCCTCCAGGGCGAACGGCAACCCGATGACCTGGCCGAACCGTCCCATCAGGCCCGGCCAGAGCAGCCCCATCTCGAAGCTGAGGATCGTGCCGGACACGGCCCCCACCGCGAACAGGACGCCCATGGCCCGCGCCCAGCGCCGGGCCAGCAGCTTCAGCGCCGGGTTGTTCCGGCGCACGCCCAGCCACTCCGCCAGGAGGGTGAGAGCCGGCAGCCCGACGCCCAGGCAGGCGACGACGATGTGCCAGGCGAGGGAGAAGCCCATCTGCGCCCGCGCGGCGGACAGGTCGCCCTCGGTGGCGGCCTCCGCCAGGATCAGAGCGGGCCAGGGACCGTGGGCTGCGGCGACACTGATCACCAGGGTTCTCCCTGATCCGGGGCGCGCGTTGCGGGGGCGGCACGCGGTCTCTTGGAGGTAACCCCCGGCCGCTCCTGACAAACCAGCCGAGGGAAGCGGAACCATCCTCGGCAGGCGGCGTGCGCGGAGTCCGCGCCGCGTACACGGCACACCGGCCGCGTCATCCCTTCGTACCCGCCGCACGGCCGGACGGGTGGCACCACGGGACCCGTGGGCCGCCACCCGATCGATGGATCACATCTGAAAGCTTGAGCACAAATTCCTCACATCCTCTCTTCATACCGGGTTCGATGGTCTAGATTGACCATGCTTCAGCTGTTCGGACACGAGGCGACCATTAACGATCTCCGAGTTTTCGATCTTCGAGTTTGCGATCTTCGCTTGTCGGTCTTCGAGCTTTCGATCTTCAGGCGATCTCCAGGTTGTCGATCTTCAAGGTAATGATCTTTAGGAGGGGGCCTTGGGTGCGGGGAGCACCCGGGGTTTCCGACGGGTTTCCGTGCGCCTGCGAAGTCCGGCGGGAACGAAGTCCGGCGGGAACGCGAGTCCACAGCCGCCGGGGCGGGTTGTTCACGTAGCTCCGCAACAGCCGGGATGTCGTGTGCGGGGGAGGCGGGGGCCTTCCGCGGGGAGGAACAGCGCGGCGCGGGGGGCGGGGGCCTCCCGGGGGGAGGAACAGTGCTGGGCGAACACGTCGACTC